>QEUY01000413.1 GCA_003577365.1 Chloroflexota bacterium
CTCATCCCGCGCCGCCTAGACTACACCGTCTAGGTGCTGCGTATCCTCCCAGGCACGGACAGGCACGGGGGGCGGCCCCGACGGTGAACCTTGCGAGAGCAAGCACTAGGCCACGTCGGCAAAGACCCGTTCCGTCTGGCGGAAATAGAGCACGCCCGCCGCAAAGATCGCGGCTGCGCTCACCAGCCCCGCCGCGATCAAATCCCAGGGCATGGGCGCAGAACCGAGCAGCGCCGCCCGAAAGCCCTCGATCACCCCCGCCATCGGATACAGCCCATACAGGATACGGTACTCCGCCGGGATGAGCGACGCCGGCCAGACCACCGGCGCGGCATACATCAACAACTGCGTCACAAATCCCATGGCGAAGCGCACATCACGATATTGAATGCCCAGCGCCGCCAGCCACATCCCCATCCCCCCCGCCGTCAGCAGCATCAGCAGCACCAACAGCGGCAGCCAAACCACCAGCCATGTCGGCCAGATACCGTACCACGCCATCAGCCCCAGCAGGATGACCAGCGCGATCGCAAAATCGACCAGCTTGGCGACCACCGGCGTCATGGGGATAAAGAGCCGCGGGAAGTAGACCTTGGTCAGCAGCGCCGTGTTGCCGATCAAGCTCTGGCTGGCCGTGGTCAGCGCATTCGAAAAATAGGTCCATGGCACCAGCCCGGCAAACGAAAAGACCGCATAGGGCAGCCCGTCGCTGGGCATCTCGGCCAGCCCGCCAAAGACCACCGTAAAGACGATCATGCTGAAGAACGGCTGGAGCACCGCCCACGCAAAGCCCAGGATCGTCTGGGCATAGAGCACACGCACATCGCGGCGCACCAAGAAATAGAACAGATCCCGATAGCGGCGCAGCTCTTGCAGGTCGACCAAATACCAGCCGTGCCGCGGCTCGATCACCGTCCGCATGGCCGGTTTGCCCAAGGCCGATCCCAACCGCGTCGATTTCATCCCGCATCCATCCCTGCATCGGCCCCCAAAAGCAGCCCCAAAAGCAGCCAATGGGTCACCGCCGGGCGCGCGCCCAAGGTCATCGCGTCCAGCGAGTTAAAGATCACAAACGCCAGCAGCGCGCCCACCATCCCCGCCGCCCACAGCCGCGCCGCGCTGCCTGCGGCGCTGTGCAGCAGCAGCCGCAGCGCCGCCGCCGCCGCCAAGACCACCACCGCCGCATAGGCCAGCAGCCCCGGCACGCCGACATCGAGCGCCGTCTGCAGCGCCAGGTTGTGCGCGTGCGTCGTGTCCGGGTCGGGCCGGTAATCGGGCAGAGCCGAATAGGGCTGCTGCGCCAGCAAGCGAAACGCACCCAGCCCCACGCCGGTCAGCGGCGCGTCGACCACGCCATGCCACGCCCGCGCCCAGATCATGCGCCGCCCGGCCATCGCCTCGTCGGCAGCAATCGTCGCCAACACCCCCACGCTCGGCGCGGTCTCGGCATCACGCTTGATGGCGATCACGTCGAGCACGCGCTGCGGGCCAAAGACGCTCAACACCGCCAGGCCCATCAACGCCGCCACGCCCAACAGCACCCACCCGCGCCGTCCCGCCAGCAGACAAGCCAGCGTCGTAGCCATGATCGCGGCCAGCAGCGCCGTGCGCGACTGGCTGAGCAGCAGCACGCCGCCAAAGAAAGCGGCCAGCCCCAACAGCCCAACCCGTCCCAGCCCCCAGACGGCAGGCGCGATGCGCCGGTCGCGCTGCGGCGCAAGCATCAACAGCGCGGCGGGCGTCGCCATCAACAGCACCGTCCCCGCCACGCGGTTGGGGTTTAACCCCTGGCCCCGCCCGCCCAGCGCGCCGGTCAGGCCCTGCGCCAGATCGCCCACCACCGGCAGCTTATCGTTGGCCCCCATCGCCAGCAGCCCCAGCACGCCGAGGATCGCCCCCACGCCCAAGAAGCCCGCCGTCGCCCACGCCACATGCGGCTTGACCGAACGCCGCGAAGGCCAGCTTCCGCTGGCGGCGCAGAAATTGATCACGCCCAGGCAGACCGCCCCCCCCCACACCGTGCGTACCAGTTCCGGCCAAGAAACCGCCCAGAAAGCCGGGGAGACATAGGCCCCCACCGGCAGCGCCACCCCCAGCAAAAAGAGCAGCGGCCACAGCGCCGCCGTGCGCGCCGTCATGCGCCCGGCGTTGGCGCGGCGCACGCCATAGGGCACCAGCAGGATCGCCAGCCCGATCAGCATAGCCAGCGGGGGAAAACGCTCCGGAAAGAGGGCCATCGGCGCGGTGGCGGCCAGCGCCAACGGGTCCAAAAACTGATCGAGCGACCAGCGCACCTTGGGCCGCTGCCGGCGACGCTGCTCCAGCGGCGGAGTCTCCCAGGCAAACTGCCGTGCCTCGCTAGCCGCCATCGCTCACCCTGCCCCCCTTCTCCCGCGCGCCCGCCATCCGGCTGGCGACGGCTGGGCGCGCGGGCTGTGGCGCCGCGGGCAGCGCGCTTTCACGCACCGGCGCGGCGCGTCTGCCGCCGCGCCCCCGCCAGAAGCCGCCCTTGGCTTCCTCGGCTTCCTCATGATAATAGCCGCCATACGAGTAGTAATTGGCATAGTAGCCCAGGTCCCCCGCCTCCACCCGGTTGAGCACCGGCCCTAACAGGCGCGCGCCTGCCCGCTCCAGCAGCGCCTTGCAGCGCAGGGCCAGGTCGCGGCGCGTGCTGCCCGCGTCCACCACCTGCAGTGCGCCGTCCATATGGGGCACGACCAGCAGCGCATCCGTCACCGTGGCGGCAGGCGCGGTGTCGAAGATCACCATGTCGGCCAGCGCCTTGATCTGCTCGATGACCTCCCCGGCGCGCACCGACCCCAGCAGCTCCGACGGGTGCGGCGGGATCGTGCCGGCGGCGATGACCAGCAGATGGGGGATCGCCGTAGCCTGCAGACAATGCTCCACTGCTAACTCACGGTCTACGACCAAATTGCTAAAGCCAGGCTCGCGGCGCAGCCCAAAGCGCGCGCCGACCTGCGGCTTGCGCAGGTCGAGGTCCACTAAGATCGTGCGCCGCCCTTCCTGGGCAAAGACCACGGCCAGGTTGGAGGCGACAAAGGTCTTGCCCTCGCCCGGCCCGGCGCTGGTCACCATCAAGCTATGCACCGGCCCATCTACCCCGGCCATACGCACCGACGTACGCAGGGCGCGGAAGGCTTCCGCCACCGGCGAGCGCGGGTCCGTAGCGGTCACCAGCGCCAGACCGCGCCCCTGGTCGCCATTCCCCCCACCCACTCCGGCGATCGCACCCTGGGTCGGCATACCAAACAGTTCGTCCAATTCCTCGGGCGTCTTGACGGTGTAGTCCAGATATTCAAGCAGCCAAGCCAGGCCAAACCCCAGGGCCAGCGCCGCCACCAGCGCCGCCACCATTGGCTGGAGGAAATCGCGCTGGCGCGCCACTACGGGCAGCAGCGCCGGGTCCACGACAACGATCGTGTCCACGTCGCTGCTGGGTTCCTCAAAGGCGCTGGAAAGCGCGTTCTGCGTTTCGGCCAAGCTGGTCAAGACGCCAATGCGCTCGGTGCGATATTGCAGGATGCGGTCGCGCAGTTCCAGGGTGCGCTGCGTCGTCTCGACCGACTGCGGCCCTTGCTCCAGGTTGCGGATTTCATTGTCCAGCGTGCGAATCTGATCGTCATAGTAGTTCAACTCGTCCTGCAAGACCGCGATCAGATCGTTCATCTGTTTCTGGCGCGCCAAGGCTTCGGGGCTGCGCTGCGCGGCCAGCCGCGCCTCTTGCTGTGAAAGCTGGCGTTCGGTGTTGGCGTCGATCAACATCTGAGCGGTCGTGTTCGCCAACATCTGCGCCACCTCCGGGTTGCGGTGCGTGGCCGTGATGCGAAAGATCTGCGTGTCGCGCACAAACTCCGCCTGGATCGAGCGCAACACTTCGGCAGACGAGATCTCGACCGGCATCCGCGCCGCCACCATCTCGCCAAAAGAGCGCGTGCCCATGTATTGAATATAGGTGTTCGCCAGCGGCCCCAGCGTCAAATTCACTTGATAGGAGAGCAGCGACCCCATGGCGGAGGGCGTGATGATCATGGTGGTGGTGGTGCTGTACAGCGGCACGCGCGACACCACATAATAGACCGCGCCAAACTCCGCCACCAGGATCAACAGGACGATCAGCAGCAGCCGTTTGCGCAAGATCTTCCAATAGGTTAAAAGCTCCAAGGTCGGTAGCTCCGTGGCAAATCTAATGCCCGCTGCGCGGGCCGGTGGCTGGGCGCTCAGCGCACCCAGACCGGGTCCCAGTCGTTAAAGGCGTTGTTGCTTAAATTCGTTTGGCCGCTGCCGTCGGCGTTCATCAGCCAAATCTGGTTGCGCGCCGACCCGCGGTTCGACCAAAAGACGATCTTGCTCCCATCCGGCGACCAACTGGGGTGTTTGTCCCACTCCCAATCGTTAAAGGTCAAGCGGGCCAGTTCGCTGCCGTCGGGCCGCACGGTATAGATCTCGTCGTTGCCGCTGGCGGTCGATACAAAGGCGATGCGATAGTCGGCAGGCGACCAGACCGCATCATAGTTGGCGCCGCCGGCGTCGATGCGG
>QEUY01000414.1 GCA_003577365.1 Chloroflexota bacterium
CCCACGGTTATCCCCAATTGGCCGCGCGGTCGCCTAGAAAGACGGTCTCGACGCGGTATGGGTGCAACAAAAATTGCATTCAGTGGAGAGGCGGTTGGGGAACCCGGCGGATCGATGCTACCATAATCGATGCTACCATAGGGGCCTGGCCTGTGGCTGACCCGGAGATTCGCATTCATCGTGTACAGCGGCTATTTCAACCACTATACGCGCAGCGCCGAAAGCCGGTGGGAACGCCGTGACTTTGTGCGGCGCTGGTGGCGGCTCAACCGCGCCGACCGGCGTTGGACGCCGCCCGACTATCGCCTGCTCTGCCGCGCATTGGTTGCCCAGCGGGACAGCCATTTGCAGCGCGGGCGGCTTGCCTTGGTCTGGGTGGAGGCGCTGCCCGGACGGCCGCGCCAGCCCAACGAACCCTTGCGCGGCATGGCGCTGGGCATGATGGAAGAGCCGGTCGCCGCCGCAGTGGTGATGGCCGACCCGCGCCGCCGCGACCGCACGGCCTATCTGGCGCTGCTGGCCTGCGCCAACGACGAGGAGAGCCTCGACCGGCTGCTGGCCGCAGCCCAGGAACATGCCTGGAGCCTGGGCTGTGACCGGCTGCTGGGGCCGGTAGGGCTTTCGCCCTATCTCCAGGCGGGCGCGCTGTGCGACCATTTTCACCGCGCGCCGCCGTTGCACACCCCCTACAACCCGCCCTATCTGCCCGATGTGCTGCAAACAAGCCTGGACGCGATCCAGACGACCAGGCTCTATCAGGTCGCGGTGTCAGTCCCCGCGCCGTCTGCGCCCACGCCGTCCGCGGGGCCGGCACAGCTTGTACCGCTGGACCCGGCGCGGCTGGCCGGTGATCTGCTGCCGCTCTTCGCCGCCACATTGGCGGAAGGCACAGACTTCCCGCCGCCCGATGCGGCAGAGGCCGCATTTCTGCTCGCTTGGTGGGGACGCTATCCGCTGTCCGGGTGGCTGGCGCTGGCCGGCGCGACGCCGGTCGGCTATGTCTTGCACCAGCCTGACCTTGCGCCGCTGATGCGCTGGGCCGGCGGCGGGCGCGCCTGGTGGCGGCGCGGCTGGCTGGCCTGGCGGCGCACCCACCCAGCCAGCGCCGGGCGTCTCCTCGCCGGCGGTGTGCTGCCCGCTTGGCGCGGCCGCGGCATCGGCAGCCAACTGTGGCAGCAGACGCTGGCCGACGCCGCCGCCCAAGGCTGGCAGACGCTCACGCTCGGCCCGTTGGACCCGCAAAGCCAGGCTGCCGCCTTTCTGACCGTGCGCGGGGCCATCGCCCAACAAAGCTATGCGCTCTATGCTACCGAAGGCTAATGGGGAAACCGATGATCTGTCCGGGGCGCTGGAGCGTCGATCAGATGGCGGTGAACCAGCCGGCGATCGACTTCTGGCGCAAGGTGATCGACGGCTACACGGATGGCGACTTCTTCTTCTCTGCGCTCTCTGCGGCTTTGCGGTGAATTTCTTCCTTCTGCCTCATTGCCTACTGATACCCAATCGTGTATGTGCCGGGCACGACGCTGATCCAGCTTTTGCCCGGCTTGAGCGGGATCTCGGCCCCCTGGGCGTCATAAAAGCGCGGGGTGTCGCCGCGGCTTTCGCTGCGCCAGGTTCCCACAAACGCCTGCCCATCGCGAAAGACGATGGCCGGGCCGCTGCCAAAGAGGTTGATACGGATGCTGGTGCTGCCCAGGCTGTCTTCGACGATGTTGGTGGCTTCGTGCGCCACGACCTGCACAATTACGTTTTCCACCGCGATCTGCGCGCCGCTGACGCCGTCCACATGGACGCCGCCGCCCATGCTGCGTAGATAGCGCCCGCTGCCCCCTTCGTAGACATAGGCGACCTGGCAGCCGGTCCCGCTGGGATAGGGGATGCTGATCGTCGTAGCCGGGACGCCGCCGCCTGGCGCGCCGCCAAAGGTAAAGCCGCGGATGCTCGCCGCCTTCTCCACACCCCAATCCATCAGCCAGCGGCGCAGTTGATCGACGCTGGTGCGCAGCCGCGTGCGGTAGTCGCTGCCGATGCTGACCGAGTAGTTGATGTTCGAGGCATCGTCCAGATCGATATCCATATAGGGGAAGGGGGCCTGGTGCTTGAGCAGATAGCGCACCGGGTCGCTGGCCCCAGAACAGACCAGCCCTGCATCGTAGAGTGCGCCCATATAGTAGTTGATCAGCCGCGCACTGCGCACCGGCCCGACCTGCGCGCCGCCTGCGCCCGCAAAGATGGCGCTGAAGCGGGTGACGCCATAGCCTTCCATCAGGTATTCATAGACCACGTCCGCCTGGCCGATGCCCAGTTGCGGCCGCGCCGCATCGTCGTTGTTGATGCAGACGATGATCGGGCGTCCACCGCTGCCGCCTGGCAACCCCGTCAGTGGGTTGACGCCGCCCGGCGCGCTAAAGTTGCCGGGGCCGGGCAGCCCATCGGCGGGCGCAGCCGCCAGCGACGCCGCCGGCTGGCCGCTGCTGCCTCCACCGCCGCCTGCCGGCGCAACCGGTGTGGGTGGGATCGCCGCCAGCGGCAGATCGGACCAGGGGCGGCTGCCCGCGCGCGGCGTGACAAACTCGGCGCTGACCCAGCGTTCGACCTCTTGTCCCGCGGCTTGCCCGGCATCCGGGCCCGCGACGCAGCAGAGGCGCAGCCAGTCGCCGCTCTCGGTGCGCCCCACGATCTCGACCTGAGCGCCGGGGCCGAGCTTGCCCACGATGGCGTAGTGTGTGCCCGGCCCGCCGCGCACGTTGACCGTCACGTCGCCCACGCTGCCTGCGATGCGTAGCTCGGCGCTGGGGGTGGCGGTTGCCGGCGGCGCGGGCGTGGGGGAGGGCAGCAGCAGCGCCAAGGCGCTGGGCCGCTGGGCTGCGCCGGTCGGGGTCACGGTGGGCAGGCTGCCCGGCAGCGGGGGCGCAGGTTTGGCGCTGCGCGGCGTAGGGACAGGCGCGTTGAGCAGCGTATCCAGCTTGCCCACTTGGGTGGCGTCCGGTCGGGTCGTGCCGGGTGCAGGGCGGGCCGGTTCGGCGGCAGGGGTCACCGCAGCCGCCATCGCAGCAGCCGTGGGCACGGGCGCTTCTTCGGGCGCGCAGCCGGCCAGCAGCCACAACAGCAAGAGCGCAGCGTAGAGTGTGGGCTTCATAGGTCACCTAGGTGCGGGTGGGTACAGTTGGCGCTGTCGCGGGCCGGAGCCAGATCGCTTCCCGACAACTTGCCTATGATAGACCGCCGGCTTGCCAAGCGTCAAACCCGCTTGCAGCCGCCAATCGCCTGTTGCCGGTATCTCTATCAGGTTGACAGCGAAGTACTCATGCCAGTATGCTCTTACCGACGGTTTGTCTGGCTGCGGCGCCTATTGTTGTTGCTTTGTCGTGTTTGCCTTCCGTTCCTCTTGTGAAGGCCCTTCCACCATGCCAGAGCTGCAGATCCAACTATTGGGCCACTTCCGTCTCCTCTACAACGATGAACGGGTGACGGCGCTTCACCCGCCGCGCCTACAATCGCTGCTGGCCGTTTTGGCGCTGCATCGTGACACATCGCTCAGCCGCCAGTACCTCGCCTCTCTCTTCTGGCCACAGCTAAGTGGGCAGATGGCCCTCGCGCAGTTGGACCTGCTCTATCAGGAACTGATCCAGGCGTTGCCTGCTGCTGGGCCGTGGCTGCGGTTGGCGCTCGACTCCTGGCAGTGGCAGCCGGATGTTCAGCTTCACCTTGATGTGACAGCCTTTGAGCAGGCGCTCGCTCAGGCGCAAGCTGCTGCCGGCCCGGCGCAGGCGCGCGCGGCCTGGGAAGAAGCCATCCGTCTGTACACAGGCGACTTGCTGCCCGCTTGCCAGGACCCATGGCTCGCAGCGCCGCGCGAAGGGCTACGCCAGCAGTGGCTGAACGGCTTGCGCCAGTTGATCGACCTGTTGGAAGATCAGGACGACTATCTGGCGGCCATCACCTATGCGCGGCGTCTCTGGCAGCAGGACCCCCTGGCAGAGGCGGAGGTGCAACGGCTAGTGCATCTGCATGTTCTGCATGGTGAGCGCGCTAACGCCTTGCAGACGCTCCAGCGCCGTCTGGAAGCCGCGGTGCGCGGCCAAGGTGGGCTGGTCCTGATCGAAGGGCCGGCCGGGATCGGCAAAACCTGTCTGGCGTTGGCATGCCAATCACGGGCACAGGCGCTGGGCGCCCTCTTCACGGTGGGCCATTGCTACGAACGCGGGGCGCTGCCGCCCTTCCTGTCCTGGCAAGAGCTATTGGCAGCACTCGAACCTGCTGTGAGCTTGGACCTGGGTTCGCTACCTGCACCCTTTGGCCGTGCGCTGACCGTCCAATCCGCCTATCCACTCCTGCGCGCCGTCACGACCTGGCTGCGCGCCGCGGCGGCAGAACGGCCTCTCGTCCTGCTCCTGGACGACCTGCACTGGGCAGACCCCGATACGCTTGACCTGCTGGACGTTGTGACCCGCCAAGTGGCCGATGCGCCGCTTCTTGTCATCGCCACCTATCGCCCCGAGGAACTCCACCGTGACCATCCTCTCTAT
>QEUY01000415.1 GCA_003577365.1 Chloroflexota bacterium
ACGACCTTCGAAAGCGCCTGCGCCGACGCCGGCCAGCCCGCCTGGGCCATCGGCGAAGTCGTCCCCACGCCGGGGATCGAAGTACTCTAGCCCCAACCTCACCTAGCCCGCCACCTAGCCCGCGGCCGCGCGCGCCACCGGTTCAGGGTCGATGCCCAGTGCCGCGGCGAGATCGCGGCGTGCCGTCTCGGCCAAGACCTGGGGGTCACCCTCTGCGCTGGGCGTCACCAGCGCCAGCGGCAGCACCTCGGCCACCACGGGCTGCGGGCTGCACGCCAAACGCCACGCCGCCGTCCAGAGCGCCTCCCCCTCGCCCCCGCGCCAAACCGCCGCCGCCTGCGGGCAGTAGCGCAGCGCACAGGGCACAAAGCCGATCCCCTGCTCCGCCGCTACGACAAAGGCCCCATAGCGAAAGGGCAAAAGCCGGTCGCCCGGCCCCAGCCGCCCTTCGGGGAAGATCACCAACGGCGGGAAGGGCGCGGCCAGCAGCGCGGCGGCGATGGCGCTGCGCGCCTGCCGGCGCGACGCCTGGTCTGCGCGCGCCACAAAGACGGTGTCGATGGCGCGGGCCAGCCAGCCGATCACGGGATAGCGCGCCACCTCTGCCGCGGCCAGGAAGCGCACCGGCGTCACCGCCAGCAGCACCAGCCCATCGAGCAGCGAGGAATGATTGGGCAAGATCAAGAGGCGCGGATGCCGGAACTGCGCCGGGCCGGCGCAGCGTATCTGCACCCCCAAGAGGCGGCACAGCACAGCCGCCAGCCCGCGCGCCGGCCACAGCGCGGGCCGCACGCCGCCTACACGCCCCGGCAGCAGCGCCGCCGGCAAAATGATCAGCGCGCCGATCAACAGCATGACCACGACCCCCGCCAGCCGCACCCCCGCCCGCACTCGCACCATGCCTACGCCTTTGCCAGCCTGTTTCCAGCTCTCATCAGGTTAGGTTTCATCATCGCGGCCTGGGCCGGTGTAATAGGTCCACATCCCCAAAGGGATGGCGCTGCCGATCGCGACCAGGGCCACAAAGAGCAGCCCCGCCCACAGCACGCGGGCGCGCAGCAGCGCATCAAACGCGCCGGGGTCCAGCCCTCCGACCGCGGCGACCACGCGCGCCGCGCCCAAAAAGAGCGGCCCGGCCCCCAACAAACTGCCCAAGGCCGCGCCCTGTAGGGCCGTGACGACCGCGCGCCCCATCGTCGCATAGGCCGGACGATACTCGGCGTCGTCGCGGCGGGCGTAGAGCGCGGCCCACAGCGCAGCCGGCAGCCAGACCGCCAGGCTGTCATACAAGGTCATGACCCAGGCCGCCGCGGCGGGGAGATCGCGCCCCAGCAGCGCCGGCAGCAGCGTAAAGAGCGCGCCGCACACCAGCCCCACCGCCATCAACGCCAACGCGATCCAGACCACAGCGCGCATCATAGGCAGCACCTCCGCATGGCCGGTTCCCCCGGCCGCGGCCCGCGCATCACACCGCGGCCCAAACGCGCCTTCCCCGCAAAACGTGGTATAATCCCTCTTGCATCGCCTGCGTTTATCGGCTTGCGCGCAGCGGGCGCCATCCTACAGGCTCCACTTTCGACGGAGGGAGAGCATGCACCATATTCCCGTACGCCAGATCATGCATACGAATGTGGTCACCATTCACCCAGAGGAACTGGCCGCCGATGCGGCCCAGTTGATGGAAGAGTATAATATCCGGCGGCTGCCGGTGGTGGATGAAAATGACTGCGTGGTCGGCATTGTCACCGACGGTGATGTGCGGGAAGCAGAGGCCGCAGATGGCACGCGCAGCAGCTATGAGCCGGGCGTCGAAGAGGAATGGCTCAGCGTCGCCGACATTATGACGCGCGAGGTCATCACCGTTGGACCAGATGCCACCGTGGGCGAACTGGCGAGCATCTTTGTCCAGTACAAGATCGGCGGGGTGCCGGTGGTCGAGCATGACGCGACCTACCCCAAGCGCCACCATCTGATCGGCATCGTCACCGAAACCGATATCTTTGCGCTGATCGCCGCTGCCTGGCAGGAAGCGCGCAAGCAAACCGAAGCCGGCAACCAGGAATAGGGGCCTATAGCTCGACCGGCACGCTCCCCTTGATCTGGCCGACGATCTGCGGCAGGCGCGCCAGCAAATAGTCTACGTCCTCCGGGCGGTTGCTGTGGCCCAAGCTCAGCCGCAGCCCGCCCACGGCGTCGACGGCAGGCACGCCCAACGCCTCCAGCACATGGCTGGGCCGCTGTGAACCGCTGGTGCAGGCGCTGCCGCTGCTGGCCGCAATGCCCGCCAAGTCCAGCGCGATCAAAACCCCCTCGGCCTCGACTCCCCGGATCACAAAGCTGGCGTGGCTGGCCAGCCGCTGCGTGCGGCTGCCGGTCAGCATCGCCCCGTCCACATTTTCGAGGATGCCGCCGATCAACTGGTCGCGCAGCACGCGCAGCCGCGCGTTCTCTTGCTCGCGTTCCGCCTCCACCAGCTCCAGCGCCTTGGCCATGCCGACAATAAAGGGCACATTTTCCGTGCCGGCGCGCCGCCCGCCCTCATGGCTGCCGCCGGTCATATAGGGCAAGAAGGGCGTGCCGCCGCGCAAATAAAGAAAGCCGGCCCCCTTTGGCCCATAAAACTTGTGCGCGCTGGTGCTCATGGCGTCGACGTGGAGGTCGTCGACGTTGAGCGGCAGCTTGCCCGCCGCCTGCACCGCATCGGTGTGAAACGGCACGCCCGCGGCCTTGCACAGCGCGCCAATCTCCGCTACCGGCTGGATGGCGCCGACCTCGTTGTTGGCGTACATCACGCTGACAACCGCTACATCCGTCCCGTCGCCCAGCGCGCTCGCCAACGCCTCCACCGAGACCAGCCCCTCGCCGTCCACCGGAACCAGCGTCAGATCAAAACCAAAATGCTCGGCCAAATCTTGGGCCGTGTAGAGCACGGCCTTGTGTTCGATGGGCAGGGTGATGATGCGCTTAGCGCCCGTGGCCTGGCGGCGCGCCAGCGCGATGCCGCGCAGCGCCGCGTTGTCGCCTTCGGTGCCGCAGCCGGTAAAGATGATTTCGCTCGGCTTGGCTCCGATCAGCGCGGCAATCGTGCGCCGCGCCTGCGCCAGCGCCACCCCGGCGCGGCGTCCCACGCTGTGAATGCTGGACGGGTTGCCGTAGAACTCGGCAAAATAGGGCTGCATCGCCTCCAACACCTCGGCGCGCACAGGCGTCGTCGCCGAATGGTCCATATAGATCGTGCGCCGCGCTTCAGCCATGGGAACTCCTTTCCAAAAAGGCATGCGGCTTTCGCCTCGCGATTCTAACACCGGCGCGGCGCTCGGTCAAAGCGCCTGCGACAAAACGAGCCTATCTTCCCCTTGCTCCCGCCAGGGCATGATAAGGTAGACAACGGCATAGGCATGTGCAGCATATGGAGGCAGCGATCGCTCGCCTATTTTGGCACATTGGAGGGCACATTGGAGATACGAAGGATGCAACCGCTACACGACGGGAGTGCAGAGGCGCTGGAGCATGAACGCCTGGAGCTGCTCCAGCAGCTCGACGAATGGCTGGAGCTGCCTTTGATCGCGTTGGGCTTTGTCTGGCTGGCGCTGTTGGTGGTGGAATTCGGCTGGGGACTCTCGCCCTTGCTGGCTAACCTCAACATCCTGATCTGGGCCATCTTCATCGTCGATTTTGTGCTTAAGCTAGTCCTGGCCCCCCACAAAGGCCGCTACCTGCGCCAAAACTGGCTCACCGCCATCGCCTTGCTTGCGCCCGCCCTGCGTGTGATCCGTCTCTTCTATGTGGCGCGGCTGTTGCGCACGGCGCGGGCAGCGCGCGGGCTGCGGCTGCTGCGGGTGGTCAGCTCTACCAACCGCGGCATGAGGGCGCTGCGCGCCAGCATGCAGCGCCGCGGCCTGGGCTATCTGATCGCGCTGACGCTGCTCGTCACGCTGGCCGGGGCCGCGGGCATGTATTCCTTTGAGCGCGATGTGAGCGAAGGGCTGCATTCGTTCAGCGCCGCGCTCTGGTGGACGGCTATGCTGATGACCACCCTTGGCTCCGACTACTGGCCGCAGACTGCCGAAGGGCGCATGTTGGCCTTCTTTCTGGCGCTCTATGCGCTGGCCGTCTTCGGCTACGTGACCGCCTCGCTGGCGACCTTCTTTATTGGGCGCGATGCCGCCAACGCCCAGGCCGAGATCGCAGGGGAAGAATCGCTGGCCGCGCTGCGTGCCGAGATCGCCGCGCTGCGCGCCGAAGTGCGCGCCCTGCGCCCGCCGGACATAGACTCGTAGATGGGATGCAGGGGCAGGCGGGGTCCTGCCCCCCATTTCGGGGCTTGTCAAGCGCGCCGGTTCGTGCCATAGTAGTAGGTAAGCAGTGGATAAATGGGGTCGCGACGGCGTTCAGGACACAGGGAGGCCGCAGCCCGTGAAAGCCAACCCGCTCTTCTTTCTGCTCCCGCTGTTGGTGCTGCTGGGCACGGCGACCACGGTCGTCGCGCTCGAAAGCCGGCGCACGCCGGATTGGC
>QEUY01000416.1 GCA_003577365.1 Chloroflexota bacterium
GTACGAGGCGAACATCCGCCAGGAATACCCGCAGGTCTCACGCCCCTTGCTGACGATCGGCGAGCCGGATTCCCCGCAGCCCTCGACGTTGAGCAAGCAGGATGTCCAAACCTTGCTGGACGGCCAGATCGCGGCCATGATCCAAAAAGGCCATCTGCGCCCCGGCTATTACAACAGCCTGCGCGGTTCGGCGGAGCTGGTGAACTACTTCGAGAACCCCGGCGATACGCTCTATACCCTCATCGCAGCGTATCCGCTGGTCTCCAGTGCGCTGCAGCCCGACCTAGAACGCTATATCAAACAGCACTTTCAGATGTACTTTGCCAACCAGATGGCAGCGCGCACCGGCTATTGGCGGCTCAACCCCAAGCCCTATGACCTCAACCTTCCTGACGGCTTCGGCCAGCTACAGGCCCGTGAGGCCATGCCGCTCCCGCCCGAAGTCGCACTCGATATCCAGCAGCATCAACCCGACCTCTGGCCCGGCGTGGGCTGGCCGTGGGACTATCCACAGCACAACTTCTATGCAATGTGGAAATATGCCAAGTTGTTTTACGCCGGCGACCCGGTCACGCTGCAAGAGATCTACGCGCTGGCCAAGAGCCGTCTACAGCAGCCCGCGCCCGACCTGGAGACCTTGGTGCAGAAACCCTGGGTTCACAACGGCTATATCGCGGGCTATTTCGGTTTTCTGCGGCTGCAAGAGCTGGCAGGCAAGACGCAGGAGGATGGCACGCTGCGCGGCCAAGTGCAAAGCGAGCTAGACCGTCTGCTCCAACTGCGCGCCGCCGACTTTCGTAAAGACCATCCTTGGGTGGAGAACCTGCGCGAATACTGCTGCACGACCGATCTCAACCGGCGGCAGTTGAACGTGGCGCGCAACTTCATGAACATGACGCCCGAACTGGCCGCCTATCTGCGTGACAACGCCTTCGACGTGGTCGGCCAGGCGCTCGACGAATATGCCCGCGTCGCGCCCTATTGGATGGCGGCACGCTATGAGGCGACCTTTGGCGAACTTGCCAGCGATAACCTCTATACCGGCTCGGCCCTGTTCCAAGCCAAGGCGCTGATCCTGCAGGAGCCGGTCGACCAGTTGCTCAAATATATCGACATGCCAGCCTTCGAGACCGGCGACCTCTTCTATATCCGTGACCTGGTCACCGTCTTGACCGACCCTGCGCCCGGCGTGCGCCTGAGGGTCTCCCCCTCGTCGCTGGCGATCCTGCCGGGGGGCAGCGCCACGATGACCGTCGGCGTCGAACCGGTCGGCGGCTACAGCGGCACGGTCACACTCAAGCTCGCTTCCCCGTCGCCCGACGTGAAGCTGGAGCCGGCCACGGCCACACTCCCCGTCCCCGGCGTAATTACGGTCTCCGTGCAAGACCTGGCCGACATCGAATCGTCCGCCGCGGAGCGCAGCTATGAGCTGGTCATCGAAGTCGCCGGCGAGGGCGTGGTGCAGACCAGAGGCGTCAATCTGAGAGTAGGGCGCACCCCGGCGACCGGCGAGGGGATCATCTGGCTCCCGCTGATTCACACGCTGCAGCGCGCCGCGCCGCCTGAACCGCCTGCAGCGCAGGTCACGCGCCGGCTCAACGCGCCCTACTTTGACGGCCCTATCCCGTTCGATCAGATGGGCGTCGCCTGGTTCGGCAAGGTGACGCTGCAAGACAACTATGCCGACACCAGCGCCGCCTACAACGGCGACGCCCTGACCGTCGACGTGTCGGTCTTTGACCGCCGGCTCTGGGTCGATGAAAGCGCGCCGGCGGCGGAGATCAGCGCCTGGGATGGGGCCACGCTCTATCTCAACCTGGACGGCAACCAGGGCAGCGCGCCGGGCACGGCGGCCTATCGCTTTGAAGGGCAACTGGGCGACGCCAAGGCCGGCTATCAGGGGGACGGCTCCGGCTGGGTGGCAGCCTCCATCCCGTTTACCCTCACCTCCGGCTGGCGCGGCGACGGTTTCAACGGCGACCAAGATGCCAAGGGCTGGCGTCTGGTCTTTGAGATCCCCTTTGCCGGCCTCGGTCTCTCCGGCCCGCCCGCGCCGGGCAGTGTCTGGGGCATGGGGCTGGCCGTACATGATCGCGACGATGCCGCCGGTTCCCCCATCGCAGACCAGACCCGGCCCGAAGCGTTGGACACACAGCAGCCGCAAAGCTGGGCGCAGCTTCATTTCGGTATGCCCCCCTACACGCCGCCCAACATCCCCGTGCAGGGGGTCGTTACCCTGCGTCAAGGGGTGAACGGCGTCGTCGTGCCCGATGCCCATGTCGGCGGCCATACCACGTGCGGCGGCGCGCCCGCGCTCTTCTTCGATACCTGGGGCGAGAACAACTACGCCGGTTACAGCCAGATCAACATCCAAAACCAAACCGACATTGCCGACTGGCCCTGCTTCTCAAAGTACTATGTCACCTTCCCGCTCGACAGCCTGCCGGCGGGCAAGACGGTGATTTCGTCCACCTTGACGATGTATATGTTTGGCAATGCCGGCCAAAATCTGCAACCTGACTGGGCGCCCGGCGAGCCGGAGCCTTCGTGGGTCCAGGCCATCACCGTGGCCGAGGAGTGGGACGAGGCGACCATTACCTGGAACAACGCGCCGCTGCCGGTGGAAAACATCACCGCGGCCTGGGTCAACCCGATGGAACCCACCGATCCGACGGTCCCCTATACCTGGGATGTGAGCCTGGCCGTGGCACAGGCCCACGCCGCCGGTCAGCCGTTGCGCCTGGTCTTCTATACCTCCCCCGCCGCCTATCACAGCGGCAAGTATTTCTGGTCGTCGGATGCCGACGAAGCCGTCCGGCCCCAACTCCAGATCGCCTGGGGAGGCTGATCCCTATCTATCCTGGTGCGGTGCGGTGCAGTGCCACGCACCGCACCAGGGTCAGCCGATGCCGGCGGCTGTGGCGGCGACCTGCACCGTGCTGCCGCATGCCGCGCAGCGCCCGGTGTTGCCCTCCACTGTGAGCCGGTGGCCGCAGGCGCAGCAAAAGCCGATCAGCCGGGCAGGCACGCCGGCGACGATGCCGTAATCGGGCACATCGTGTGTGACCACGGCCCCGGCCCCGACCATGGCAAAGCGCCCGATCACCAGCCCTGCCAGCAAGATCGCGCCTGCGCCGATTGAAGCGCCGTAGTGGACGCGGATGTCGCCAGCCGCGCAGTCGCGCGCCGGCTTGATCGTACCGTTGGGCATGATGGCGCGCGGGGTGCGGTCGTTGGTCAGGCAGGCACGGGGGCCGATGTAGACGCCATGGTCGAGCCAGGCCCCATGATAGATCATCGCGCCGTTTTGAATCTGAACGTTGTTCCCAATGTGAACCTCAAAATCGATAAAGACATCCTTGCCTACTACACAGTTTGCGCCGATGCGAGTGTATTCCCGCACATGGGCGCGATGCCAAACGACCGTGCCTGCACCGATCTGCGCGCTGGGGGAGACATCGGCAGTGGGGTGGATGATCGGCCATGCGCGTGCGTCGTCCATCTTACGGGAGCGCAGAACCACGCTCATAGAGATTGATCGCCTCCTGCATCTGCTGTCGATCATGCATATTGCCGAGAAATGCATACCAAGCCAGACGCACATCCAACTGGCCTTCGCCTAGGTCGATCCCCTGCCACAGATGCACCGCGGCGGGGAGGTTCCCCGCCAGTGCATCGCTTTCCCCCAGCAACTGGCGCACCACTCGGTCATGCGGCGCCAGCGCATAGGCCGCCGACAGATAGCGCCGCGCCGTCGCCGCCTCGCCGCGCGCCAGCGCGATCTGCCCCAGCCTGCGTTGTGCGGTCACATTGGATGGGTCGAGATCCAGCGCCGCCTGATAATAGGCCAGCGCCGGCTCCAGGTTGACGGCGGCGCTGCGCCGTACCTGGTCTTGCAGCACCCACTGCGGCCAGCGGTAGACGCGCAGTTCGGCGCGCGTCTGGGCAAGCGCGCCCTGGTTCGCTGCCCATGCGCCGCGGCCCCCCAGGGCTGCCCACAGCAGGACGGCCCAAAGCAAGACGGCTGTTATCCCAGCCCCCGCCCCGGCAAGGCCGCGGGCGGGCTGTCCTGCGTCCGCCGTCTCCTGCCGCGCCGCCGCATACAGCCCCCAGACCAGCCCAAAGGGGAGAAACAGCAGCGGCAGCAGGACGCTGGCATAAAGCTCCGCATCGAGCAGGCCATGGACAAGCAGCGTGACCAGCGCGGCCAGCGCGCAAGCCCCCAGCACGCGCCGCGCCGGATCGCCCGCGCCGGCCACCTTCTGCGCCATACCCAACGTGGCGAGCGCCATGCCGCCAAAGCCCATCACGCCAAAGACCCCTTGCTCCAGCGCCATTTGGATATACAGGTTGTGTGCGTGGTCGTAGAGCGGCACATGCAGCAGAAAGAGATAGCTGGAGGCAACCATCGCCGTCATGCCCAGCCCGCTGCCGGTGAAGCGGTAGTCTGCCGCCAGCCTGATCATGTCGCGCCACAGCGCCGCCCGCTGCGCCAGCACGGCTGTCGCCGCTGGGGGCCAGACCAGCAGCAGCAAGTAGAGCAGGCCCGCCGCAGCCGCGATCCCAGCCCCTGCTCGCCTGGCCCAGCGCCATCCTGTGGCGTGGGGGCGCGCCATTGCGCCCTCGGCCACTAAGATGGCGCTGGGCAGGCCGATGGCGGCTGCCAGCCAGACGCTGCGTTCACCGCTCAGAATCAGCAGCCAGCCATTGAGCAGCAGGCCCGCGCCGAGCAACTCGGCTGTCAAGCGCCGCCCTTGACGGTAGGCCAAGGCCGCGCCGCCGGCCTGCAGGGGAAGTAGAATTGCGATCGTCTCAGCCAATGCGGCGGCCATGTGCGGCTGGGCAAACCTGGACCAGATGCCCAGACCCAGCGCCAGCGGGCCTGCCGCCACACTCAGCGCGGCCAACACCCGCCACCGGCGGGCCGCGCCCGCCTGCCACAGCGCGGCACAGACCGCTAGGCCCGCTGCCAGCGTGGCAAAGCGCAGCCTGGCAGGCTCCGGTTCATAGGCGACGAGCGCCCCCACGGCTGCCGACATCAGATAGACCAGGGCCGCCGTCGTCGCTGCGGGCAGCAGCAGTCTGGCCCAGACCCGCCGCATCCCGGCGCTGCCCGCGGCGCTGCCGGTAGGGTGGTCGGGGACGAGCGGCAGAGAGGCCCTCATGTCTTGGCGAACTGTAGCATCTGCCAGCCCACACTGATTGCGCTCTTGGCCCCTTCCCAACTGTTCAGCCCCTTGACAAAGGTCCACATGGGGCCGGGGCGCAGCGACCACTCGCGCGTGGCCCGCTTCTGCCAATATTCAAGCTGCTCGGCGCTGAGGTTGCCATAGTCCAACACCGTGGACTGGTCCATATCCACCTCTTCCCACTTCGTGCCGGGGCGGAACCACTGGTTCTCCACCACCTCATAGAAGAAGGGAGTGCCGGGATAGGGCGCGGCGATGTGAAAGAGCGCGATGTCGAGCGGCAGCTTTTTGGCGTAGTCGATCGTCTCGCGGATGGTCTGCTCGGTTTCGCCGGGCAGACCGATGATAAAGTAGCCCCAGTTCTTGATCCCCGCCGCCTTGGCCCATTTGAGCGCCAGAAAGGCCTGCTCTTTCTTATAACCCTTGTGTGCGCGCTTGAGGATCTGCTCGTTGGCGCTTTCGATGCCCCAGGAGATCAGCCAGCAGCCTGCCTGCCCCATCAGCCGCAGCATCTCCTGGTCGACATAATCGACGCGGCTGTTACAGGTCCACCTGATCTTGATCCCCTTCTGGATCAGCAATTCGCACAGGCTGATCACATGCTCGCGGTTGACCGTAAACAGGTCGGCGTACATGTGGATGTTGGTGATGCCCAGCCCGACCAGCACCTCGATCTCTTCGACAATGTGCGCCGCCGAGCGCACGCGCACGCTGTTCTGATAGGAGACGTGCTTGATGCAATATTTGCACCCGGCAGGGCAGCCCCGGCTCGTCACGATGAAGGTAAACGGCCCGCGGATCATCGGCATGTGCTGTTTGTCCAGCGGCAACATCTCGTGCCGCGGCACGGGCAGGTCGTCCAGGTCGGGGATAAAGGGGCGGTCGGGGTTGATCACGATCTCGTCGCCCTTGCGCCATGCCAGCCCCAGAATGCCGGCGTATGGCCCTGCCGTGGGCGAGAGCGGAAAGGCGTCGGTCGTCACGCTGGCTCCGTTGCGCCGCGATTGCAGGTGGCTCGTCTCCGCCAGCATCTTGGCGACGCGCGGGTCGGATGGCGTCTTGCCCTCCAGCGTGTCGAGCAGTTGGCGCAGGGTCATCTCCGGTTCGCCGCGCAGCACGAAATCGAGCGCGGGAAACGGTTTCATCGTCTCGCGCGTCATCGGCGTCACATGCGTGCCAAAGGCCATCGTGATCGCGCCCAGCGATTTCGCCAGGAAGACGCCCATCATGTCGTTGCGCAGCGTCGGCGCCGTCACCTGGGTCAGATAGTACTTGGGCCGTTTTTCGTCCAGCAGCTTTTCAAAGGTCGCCCAGTCCATGCGCAGCGCGTTGGCGTCGACGATCTCCACCGTGTAATCGGGCATGAGCAGCGCGGCCATCTGCGCCAGACTGACCTGCGGCCAGATCATGTTTTCGCGGCTGCGCCGCCCCACGCGGTGTTGGCTGCGGATCCAAATGCCGCCGTCGGGCGTCGGCGGGTTGACGAGCAGCACATCCACCGTACCTGCCGGCCGCGTCGAAGAAGTCAGCGTCTGCACCGCCGCGCCCGCGTCGGGAAAATGCGAAGGGCGCAGCGGTGGGATGCGCCGCGTCCCCAGATTGTCCTGCAGCCCGGTGGTCAGTTCGATGGGCGTGCGCCCCGATTCCTGCGCCATCTCGTTTGATCCCTCCTCTATTCGCCGGCCTCTATTCGCCGGCCTCTATTCGCCGGCCAAACGACCGCCTGCTCCCTTATGCCGGTTCGGTCGAAAGCAGACCGGCTTCTACCGCGCTCTCGACGAGTTTCGTCTCGGTCTGCTTTTTGCCCTGCATATCCTCTGCCACCAGTTGGTCGCGCATGCGCAGCGTGTCGAGCACCTCCATCTGAACCCAGGCGATCAACATCTGCAGCCCGATCAGTGACAGACAGGCGCTGGTCAGATAATAGAGCCAGAGCTGCTCCACCGTCCACCCGGCGAGCGCCAGCGCCAGGCTGAGCGCGCCGAGCGCCACCCCCAGCGCCAGCGCCAGGACGCCGCTCCAACCAAACGCTTTGTCCAGGCGCAGCGACGACAGCCCGCGGCCCAGCAGCCCCTGGCGCACGGGCGACTTGTGGAAGAGCGCCACGAAGTAGTTAAAGCTGTAGCCCAATGCCAGCGTGCTGACGCCGCTCACGGCCAGCACCAGCCCCGAAAAGACCGCAAACGCCCCTAGCGGGCTGATCTGCTGCACCCCGCTGAGGCGTACAGCCACCAGCCCCGCGCCGATCAGCCCCGCCAGCCCCAGCGCGACCAGGCCGATCAGCCCCAGCGGGCGCACCGGGTTATAGCAGAGCGCCGTCCAGACAATCGACTGGGCAAAACGCACGCCATCTCCGACGACGCTTAGCTTCGAGCGGCCGATGCGCTCGCTGTAGGGGATGGGGACTTCGACAATGGCTAGCCGTTCATGCAGGCCGCGCGTGCTCATCACCGGTGTCAGGTTCAGCCCGTCCGGCAGCGGATAGATGCGCGGCAGAATGGCGCGCTTGAAGACGCGCATGCCGCTGGCCGAGTCGGAGACGGCGCGGGCGCTGATCACGCTCAACAGGCGCGCAAAGAGGAAATTGCCCAGCCGGCGCACCTTGGGCATCTCGCTCGCCGCGCCGGCCATGCGCGACCCGATCACCAGATCGGCGTCCTCGGTTTGCGCCACGGTGCAGAGCTTGGGGAACCATTCGGGCGGATAGGTGCCGTCGGCGTCGAGAAAGCCGATCCACGCGCCGCAGGCCGCGGCAAACCCCGTCTTGAGCGCCGCACCATAACCGCCGTTTTGGGCGTGCTGCAGCAGACGCAGGTTGGGCTGCGCTGGGATCATCTGCCGCACGACCTCGGCGGTGATCCCCTGTTCTACCATCGGCCGCGTCGGGTCTGTGAAAACGTGGTTGACGGCCAGCAGTTGCACCAGCGGGGCCAGATAGACGCGGT
>QEUY01000417.1 GCA_003577365.1 Chloroflexota bacterium
ATGCTCGCCGATCAGCAGCACGCCGTCGACGGCCAACTCTTTGCCGCCCAACGTCAACGCCCCCACGATGCTGTCATAGATCGGCACGCCATGCTCGGCAGCCAGTTGACGGCTCATGTCGTCGGCGGGAAACTGATCTACATAGAGCGAGGCCATCTCCACGCGCGGGCGCAGCCGGCCCTCGTCGCTGGGAATCCCCTTCAGGAACTTGGTGACGATCACATCGGCATGCGAGTTGGGGCGATAGACGGTCAGGATCGCCGCGATCCTCTTGCGCTGTGCCATGCGGTGGCTTTCTAGGCTGTGGATATACAGCGCGCCCTGTTTTGGTATGGTATGGCGCGCTGCCCTCTAGGATACTATCGGCTCGACAAAATCAAAAACGGACCGGCCCGCCAGGATGCAGGCCCGGTCCGTTTTTTCCTCGGCGTAACGGCGGTTTTCCAGCCCAGCCGCTGGTTATGCTTGAGCATTACCTACGCCTACTGGTTTCCCCCTTCCTCTCTCTGGCCTTCGATCTTGTCATCGCCTCTTGGCGGGCGTTGCGCCATCGCCTCTTGGCGGGCGTTGCGCCCTTTTGGCGGCTATACTCTCCCCAGCACACGCTTGGGCATCTTGCACACCATCGTATAGGCCGGGTCAAAGATGTTGCCCAGGTCATACTCTACCGTCTGCCCCATCAAAATCTGCGCGCCTACCGGGTCCAACCCATAGTCGCTCTGCAGCCAGCGGATCATCTCGGTCGTGGCGTGCTGCACACATTGATCCAACGGCCGCGCATTGCCGCAGGTGAAGATATAGTCTGCGTCCTCACCGCGCGGCCAGCCGATCGCCTTGCCCTTGCGTACATGTACTGTAAACTGCACCTTAAACGAGATCTCGATCCCCGTCCCCACAATCTCGCCGTCCCCTTGCAGCGCGTGGCCGTCGCCGATATGAAAGAGCGCGCCCGGCACGGCCACGGGGAAATAGACCGTCACCCCCTCACGGAAACCGCGGTAATCCATATTGCCGCCGTGCGGCCCCGACGTCGCCGTCGAGATCGCCTCGCCGCCCGCGGGCGCCACCCCAAAACAGCCGACCATCGGCGCAAGCGGCAACGTCAGGCGGCCCACCTTTGTATCCACAGGCTCGACCAGCGTCGCCGTGCCTGCCGCGTTATCGACCTCCCACGTGGCGAGCGCCTGGCTGTCGTCCGCGGGCCAGGGCAGATGGCGCACATACTCCGGGTCCACCACATTCGACGCCACCATCTTGCGCGTCCAGCCGTGGAGCCGGTTGGGGCGCAGCTTGTCCAGCGTCACCACCAGGGTATCGCCGGGTTCCGCGCCCTCCACATAAAAAGGCCCCGTCATGGGGTTGCCGCGTGCGGTGATGACGCTGCCGCTGCTGTCGGCCCCGCGCGCATCGACTGTCGTGGTGACCACCGTGTCGCCATCTGCAATGCGCAGCACCGGCTCATGCGATCCAATCGTCGTGAAATAGTGAGTAGGCTGGAAGTGATGCGTTGCCATACAAGCTCCTTGGGCGCGTTCTTTAGACGTGTATAGTCCGGTGGATATAGTTTTTGATCTTGAGCGTATCCAACCCCTTGGGCGAACAGTTGAGCAGCCCCTCGCCGCTGAGCGGGGCCGTGGCGACAAAAAAGAGATGCTGGCGCTGGATCCACTCGGCCAGTGCTGCGTCGATCTGTGGATAGACTTTTCCCATGGCGTCTGCCTTCTGCTGCGTGTGGACATGGATGGAACACCGGCCAAACGCCGGCGCTCAGATCGGGGTAAAGGGAGGGGAACAGTCGGGCCGGGTCTGTGCAAAGGTTTCGATCAGCGCCACCTGCCCCGGCGTCGGCTGGATAAACGGACGCGCCTGCCGGATCGTGCGCCATGCCTCAGCAGGAGACATCCCCTGGTGGACCAGATACGCGGCCACCAAAGTTGCCGAGCGCCCTACCCCCAACATACAGTGGACATAGACCCGCCCGCCGCCTGCAATCTCCTGCTGTATAAAGCGGATGCCGCGGCACAGGTCGTCGATGCGCGGGGGTGTATTGTCTACCGTCGGCAGATACAGATAAGCAGCCGGCGCGATCCCGGCCTCGGCGTCGTCAAACTCGTCGCGCAGGTTGACCACCGCGGTGATCCCGCGCGCCCGCAGCCGCGACCAGCCGCGCGCCGAATACTGTCCCCCCACATCCAGTTGCGGCGTGACGCGGCTGAAAAAGCGTGGCGGCGCGCCGGTCACCAGCCGCGTGACATGGTCAAATGCATACTGCGCCGCCGCCCGCGCCCCCTGGCGGCGATACTCCTGCCACAAACGGCGCAGCACCTCCGGCAGATCCGCCAGCGTGCGCGCCACCAGGTTGCGTTCTGCCACCTGCTCCAAAGGGAGCTGTTCGCCGCTCATGGTGCGCGCCTACCCAGAGGCCGCCAGCGTGGGCACAGGCACGACGATCTTCACAGCCCCTGGGATCACGCGGATCTGCTTCGGCGTATCGCCGATCATCTCGCCGTCACACTGCACAGCTTCCACTGGGGTCGACCGCAGCCCGATCTCCCGCGCCTGCCAGTGCACAAAGCTCCGCATTTCATCCGCAGGCACTTCCTCTTCGGGCGGCACTGCGATCCCTTCTTGGCCAAAGATGCTGGCCACCAAGCCGCGCACCGTTGCCAGGTTCGCATTGTTGACGACGATCACATCCAGCAGACCGTCGCTGACGTCGATATCCGAGGCCATACGCAGCCCCGGCAGCCCCAAGTTCCCTGAATTGGCGATAATACAGGCGATGCCTTCCTCGACCACTGTCTTGCCGTCGAGGTCGAATTCATAGCGCACGACTTCCTGCGTGCGCAAAGCACGCAGCGCCGACAGCGCATAGGCCAGATTGCCTAGCCGGTCCTTCAGCGTACGGTCTGCGCCTTCGACCATCTTGGCTTCCAGCCCAACGCTGACGCGCAGGATAAAGTAGCGGTCGTCCACCACGCCCACATCCACCGCGCGCGTCGCCACATGCTCGCCGGCCATCAGCGCACACGCGTCGACAAACCGGCCCGGAATCCCCAGTTCCACCGACATCACATTGGCCGTGCCGCCGGGCAGGATCGCCAACGGCACATCGCTGCCGACCAGACCGCTGGCTACCTCCGCAACCGTTCCATCCCCCCCGTATGCGGCCACCACGTCGACGCCCGCGTCGAGAGCTTGTTTGGCAAGCTGCAGCCCATCCCCCCACTGTTTGGTGAATTTGACGTCCCAATCCACGCCGGTCTCGCCAAACAAGCTGTTCAATCCCTTGACATCAAAGCTATCCTGGCCCGCCGCCGGGTTTGCAATGATGAAGACCCGCCTATTCATAGGGATTGCCTACCTGAGGGTAAAGAGTATTGGATCCAGCGATTGTCATGCGCATGACTCGATGATAGAATGTGTCTGCCGGTAACCCACCCGTCGCTCCGGCCCCTGGATCGACTGTCCTGAGCATGCAAACTCCTGTACTCGGCCCATTTTCCTAGCCCATCTACCGAGCCACAGTATACCATATATCCAGACGCTAACCATCCAAGTACGCTCAACCTTCGCTGCCCCGCTGGCCGCACGCCACGGCGCGATCACCGGCGGTGCGAGGAGAGAGCGATCGACAGCGGCGCGCGTGCAGACAGAGTTAATGGGAGACACACATGAAAAGTGATGGCCGTTGGTTTACGCATCTGCTCGGCTCGGGTGCAAACGCGGCGTCCATCCCCCCGCCGCGCTTTGCCGACGCCAGCTTGCCCGAACATTACCCGCCCGACCTCGAACTAGAGCCAACCCATCTTGACATCGACCTCTACATCAGCCTCAACGCACGCGCCGTCGGCGGGCGGGTCACCACCACGGTGCAGGCGCGCCGCGCCGGCCCATCCCTGCTGCAGCTCGACGCCGTCGACTTCGAGGACCTCTTTGTGCAGGCCACCGACGGCGCCGCCTTGACCTGGCACTACGACGGCAAGAAGCTCACCATCCGTTGGGAGCAGCCCTTCGCCGCAGCCGAGGTGCGCCACGTCGAAATCGCCTACCGCATCTCCGAGCCGGCCTCCGGCCTCTATTTCTGCCGGCCCGACGACCACTACCCCGCCCAACCCTGGTATGCTGCCAGCGACCACGAGACCGAGCGCGCCCGCCACTGGTTGCCCTGCATCGACCTGCCCAATGTCCGCACCACCTTGGCCTATCACCTGCGCGCCGACGCCCGCTTTACCATCCTCGCCAATGGCTTCTTAGAATCCGAGCAGGAGCACGGCGACGGCACCAAGACCGCCCACTGGCGGCTGGACCAGCCCTGCCCCAGCTACTTGGCCTGCATCGCCATCGGCGACTTCGTGCGCGCCGACGACGGCGTCTTCGACGACGGGCAGGCCAGCGTCCCCATCGCCTACTTCTCCAGCCAGGAGCATGCGCCCCAAGACCTCCTCCGCACCTTTGGCCGCACCCGCCCCATGCTGGCCTGGATGACGC
>QEUY01000418.1 GCA_003577365.1 Chloroflexota bacterium
GGCTGTGCTTGGGCCAGCGGAAACTGCACCGCCACCCCGTCGCGGAAGTCGTCGACGCGCAGCGTCGAGTCGTTGCGCGTGGCGTCGGCCCACTCCACCAGCAGCGCAAGCTGCTGCCCGTTGTGCAGGGCGCGCGCCGTCACCGATTTGACATTGGCCTGGGGCGAGAGGGGTTTGGCGACCATCTGGGCGCTGAGGGGGATCTCGACCGCCGTCGCCTGGCTCCACAGCGTCGACTGCACATCGGCCAGCGGCAGGTCGCCTACAACCGCGGCGGCGGTGATGGTCAACCCCTGTGAACTGGCAAGCGGAGCCTTGAGCCAGACAGACAGCAACGCCAGGGCCAACACCCCAAAGAGCAAGAGTCGGTTGCGAGGTAACATCATTCGCTCCTATGCAGGTTGCCCGCCGGGTCTCCTCGACTAGCGGATGAGGTCCACGATCGGACAGGCGGCGCATGAGAAATCAGGGTCAAAGGGGGTATGTTTCACCTCCTTGCGGCTGCGCGGGGTCAGGGTCACGCCCAGGCGCGCTGCATCGGCCTGCACAAAGGCGGAGGTGAAACGGGCCAAGGGGGGATATGGCCCGTCGCCGGTGTTGAGCGCCAAGCTCTGCGCAAAGAGGTCGACCCAAGTGCCCAAGTGTGCGCCCAGGAATTTGGCCTGGGCCTCCACACAGAGCGCGGCGTATTCGGTCAGACCGTGGAGCCGCGCGTACGCCTCTTTCAACGCCAGCACATGCATAAACTCCAGCTCGGCGGCCAGGTGATCGGGGCGTTCGCGCACCGGCCCGCCGACGACAAAGCCAAAGGCCCGGTAAAAGCCGCTGATGTCCGCCAGCTCCTGCGCCTGGCGAAACTCATGCGGCAGACCATATTCGGTCTCATAGCAGAGCGAGCCGGCCGCGCCAAAGCCGTGACGATAGGCGGCCTGGAGCAGCGGCAGCGGCGCTGCGTCCAGCGCGGGAAAGGCCGGCGCAAAATCGAGCGTAGCGACGATGGCGGGCATGAGCGGGACATCCTCGCTCCAGTTCTCAAACGGGTAGAGATAGGCCGCGGCCAGAAAGGCATAGACCTGGGCGCGGGCCACAGCTTGCTGCGCCGCCGCCTGTCGATCCTCTCCCGCTCCGGCTGCCGATAGTTCCTGGGTCATGGCGTATCCTCTGTGCGTCAAATCGAATTCAGCCGTTCGAGCGGGCGTTCGTGCAGCGGTTCGACCACGCTCAGCCGCACGATCTCGCGCCCCTTGGCGTCGAAGCCGATGACCGTATCGTTGTACATCTGCCACGGCTTGCCGTTGACCTCGGCCTCGCGCACCAGCGGGCCTTCTTCGATCTCATAGCGGAAGATCATCTTCTGGGTGGTGCGGAAAAGCTGCAACACGGCCAGCAGTTCGCGCGCGGGCGCGGTGTAGCGTTCAATCGCCTGATCCACGCCGGGGCCAAACATCTGGCGCAAATAGGGGCGCGGCGCCCAGCGCGGCGGGATATAGTAGATGTTGGGTTCTGTGCCAAACTGGGGATAGAGCGGCAGCGCGACCTGCGCCATACGCACTAGATAATAGAGCGGGTGCTGCGGGTTCTCGACCCATGTCCCGTCCGCGCCGATCTCCACCAGCCCGTTGAGGCGGATCTTGCCGGGGCAGACGGCCATGCAGCGCGTCTCCATGGGCACGCCGTCGCTCAAGGGGTCGTTGCCCTCGACGCGCGGGTAGCAGCCGACACATTTCTCGCTGACCTGAGTTGTGCCGCGATACATGGACTTCTTGTAGGGGCACGCCTCCACACACTTGCGATAGCCGCGGCAACGCTCCTGGTCGATCAGCACGATCCCATCCTCCTCGCGCTTGTAGATCGCCTTGCGCGGGCAGGCAGCCAGACAGGCGGGATAGGTGCAGTGGTTGCAGATGCGCATCAGATAGAAGAACCAGGCCTGGTGTTCGGGCAGCGCCGCGCCGTCGGGGCTGAGGCCAAACGCGCCGCCTTTGTAGGCCGTGGAGGTGTCTTCATAGAAATTGGGCGAGCGCCATTCGCTCTCCGCCGGCAGATAGCCCAAGACCTGCTCGTTGGGGCCGGCGGCCTCGGTCAGCGTCAGGCCGTTGTAGACGCCATAGGGGGCCGAGTCCTGGGCCTGGGTGCGATCCCAGCTCGCCCGCACCCCCGCGGCCTGGTGCGCCTCGTCCAGCAGTTGCAGCGCCTTGACGTCCCAATGCTGGGGATAGCTGCCGTAGGGCTTGGTCTCGACATTGTTCCACCACATATATTCCTGCCCGCGCGAAAAGGTCCAAGTCGCTTTGCAGGAGCCGGTGCAGGTCTGGCAGCCGATACAGCGGTTGATGTTGAAGACGGCGGCAAATTGGCGCTGCGGGTGGGCCTCTGGGTAGGGATAGCCCATCGTGCGGCCCAGATGCCAGTTGTAAACGTCGGGCACAGGATCGCTCCTCTCTCCTCAGGCGCGGCTATTCGAGCGCCACAAAAGTGGTGTGATGGTCGGGCTGGGGATCGCTCTCCAGCGAGATCGATGCCCGGACACTGCGGAAGGTCGTGTCCGCAAACAGCGCGGTTTCGTCGGGCCGCGCCGGGATGCGAAACTTGGCGCAGGTGCTGCGCACCAGGTCGCGCACATAGGCCTCGCCCTTCTGCCGGTAGATGCGGTGGGTGGCGAGAAAGAGCGGGTTGACAAAGAGCGTCATCAGCCGCGGCTCGTCCCAGCCCAGCAGCACATATTCCTCCACAATCGCCGTCGCCATCGCCTCCAACATGCCCGGCTCTCCTGGCATGACCACCCCGACCAGTTCCATCGGGTCTTCGTCGACAAATTCGTCCTTAGGCATCTTGCTCTCCTCGCTCAGCCGGAGCGCCGGAAGCGGGCCGCGCGGCCAGCCCCCATTTGGGCATCACGGCGCTGCGTTGGTGGATCAGATAGGGCAGACAGTCGGGGCAGATCCAAAACGACTGCCCCGCCATGCGCCAGGCGGAAAGCGGCAGCTCGTCCTCGCCGCGGCCGCAGTTGATACAGGCAACGCCGCTGGGCGGCGTGACTTGGCTCATCCGGACACCTCCACTGTGTCGCCCGCCAGATAGCGGAACATGAACTCCCCTTCATGGCCGGGGGTAAAGCCGGTCTTGGTCGGCTCCCAGGGGCCTTTGCCGTCCAGCCCGCCGTCTTCCGCCTTGACCACGCGCACCAGCGTCTCTTTGGGCACGGTGTTGAGGGCATGGTTGTCGGCCTCGCCGCCAAAGATAAACTGCATGCCCGTCTTCTGTTTGTGAAAGAGCGTATCGGTCTGGTGCATGGGCATCGACCAATCGCGCGTGACCGACTGCTGCGAACCGTAGCGCAGGTTTGCCATATAGCCCGTGCCTTCGGACTTGGCCAGGCCGTCGGGCCGCGTCTCATGCGCCTTGACCGATTTCTCGGTCGCCATAAACGGCCCATGCTTGAGCATCACGATGTTGTAAGGATAGGCGGGGTTGTACTTCACGCGCAGCATCAGGCGCGCCACCTTATAGAAAGGGTCGTCCGGCTGCCAGCCGACATAGGGCCGGTCGGCAGGGTTGGCGTCTACATAGACGTAATCGCCATCCTCGATGCCCAGGTCCTTGGCCGCCTGCGGGTTCATGTGCAGTTGATGGTCGCCGGGGCCGGGCAGCCGCTTGTCCGTGCGATAGGGGTCGCCGAAGTTGGAATCGAGAATGATCGTCCAATCCACCGTGCTCCACGACGAATGCACGCGATGGCGCGTCTTGGGCGTCATGCAGTAGAAATGGAAGCCCTGCTCCCACAGCGGGTTTTTGGACTGTTTGACCTCATCCCAGGCCATCGCCACGTTGCGCACGGTGCGCTCCTCCCAGCCCATAGCGTCGAGCGGGATGCCGTAGTCGTCGGGGCGGACAAAGCGGCTGCGGCTCACAATCACGTTGGGCAGATAGGGGGTGGCCTCGGGGCCTTCGCGATGGCTGATGATGTTCTCGCCGTACTCGATGGCTTCGGGGATGTCACAATAGCTGTTGAGCCGCCCCGTATCGGTATAGAAGGGCGTCGATTCGTTGATCTGCTCCCAGAAGGGGATGCGCGGATAGGTGCGGAAGAGCATCAGCGCCGCGCCCGGTTCACCATATTTCCCCGCGGCGATATCCGTAAACTGATAACCGGAGGTCGTCAACGACGAGTCGAGCAGCCGCTGGATATAGACTTCAGGCCGGCCTTCAAGCAGAAATTTCCAATAGTCGCGGAAACGGGGATCGCCGATCTCGTCACCGATGGCTGCCGCCACTTCGGCCAAGATGCGCGAGTCGTCGCGCGTGTCATAGAGCGGTGGGATGCCCCCCTTCCACATCTGCAAGAAGGGGTTCGAACAGGAGGCCGTGATCTCGTAGGTCTCAAATTCGGCCCAGGAATTGGCAGCCAGGGCAAAGTCGGCATATTCCACCGTGGCCGTCATCTCGATATCCATGGTGATGATCAACTCGATGTTGGGGTTGA
>QEUY01000419.1 GCA_003577365.1 Chloroflexota bacterium
CGGTCGGGCGTCTCCAGGTCACAGGTGACATGGCCGATCAACAGAATATCGGGTCGGGCGCTGTCCTCGAACACTGGCTGCGATTGTAGCATGGCTCCTATCCTTGGTCAAAGCAAAATGGGATGGCCTGCATCTGCTAACAAAAGCCCCGCCACTGGGGCGGGGCAGGCAGGGCGCAACTCCCTGGATACTTCTTTGATCCACTTCCCTGCTTGATCTCGCCAGTAGATGCGTAGGGGCCGCCCCCTGTGTCATGCCGCCCCCTGTGGCGGCCCGTTTGCCACGCGCACGGATAGGCATAGGCCACGGACAGGCAACGGGGGCCTGTCCCTACCAGGGATGAGACGGAGCATTCCCTGCGAGAGAACACACGAACACCCCGAACACCGCGCGGCCCGTCAGCTTTTGGCGACAATATGCACCTTGCGGCGGTCGCCTTCGCCCGAGCTTTGCGTGTAGACGGCGGCATGGTCGCGCAGGGCCAAGTGGATGATGCGCCGTTCGTTGGGGGGCATCGGTTCGAGCGAGACGGCCCGGCCCGACTGCACCACCTGTTCGGCCATGCGGTGGGCCAGTTGGGTGAGCTGGGCGACGCGTCGCTCCTTGTAGTGATCGACATCCACCACGATGTTCTTCCACGTCTTCAGCCGCTGGTTGACCATCAGCCGCACCAGATATTGGATGCTGGCGAGGGTTTCGCCGCGCCGGCCAATCAGGGGGCTGAGGTCGTGGCCGTGAATGTCCAAGAGCAGATAGGGTTCACCCTCCGGTTGGTCGGCATCATGCCAGGTGGCGTTGACCTGGGCGTCGAAGCCCATCAGACGCACCATCTGGCTGAGCATATCGCTCGCCATCCGTTCGAGTTCGGCGTTGCTGATGGCCTCGACGCCGGTCTCGGCGGGCGCGGCGGTGCGCTTGGCGGTGGCCTGCTCCTCCTCTTCCTCTTCCATATCGGCCAGGCGCGGGGCGCGCGGCGCGGGCGCAGCCGGCTGCGGTGCGGCTGGCTGTGGCGCGGTGGGCGCGGTCGCCGCAGGCGGCTTGACGGGTGTCGTGACAGGCGGTGTGACAGGCGGTGTGACAGGCGATGTGGCGGGGCGCGCGGCCGCGCCGGTTGTGGCTGCGCTGTGCGGCGTGATCCGCACGCGCGCCGGCTCGCTGCCCAGGCCAAAGATGCCGCGGCTGCCGCGGCTGAGGATTTCGATGTCGACTTGATCACGCGTCAGGCCAAGCTGGGCCAGGCCGTCGGCGATGGCCTCATCCACACTTTTGCCGGTGATCTCGATTGCACGGTCTGCCATTGACTATCTCCGTTTGGCGCGGCGGCGGCGCACTTCTTTGGCCTGCTCCTCCTTGGCGGCCCGGGGGGCTGCAGCGGCGGGGGTGATGCCATTGCCGGTCGGCTTTTGACGGTCGGGGAGCACGGCGGTTGAACCAGCGGCGGAGCCGGCGGTCACCGTGGCCGGCGTGCCGGGCTTGGCCAGCCCAAAGCGTGTGTCGGTGACGACCCACTGCTGCAGCATCTGGAGCAGGTTGCTCGTCACCCAATAGAGTGTCAGCCCCGCCGGAACCTGAAGCGTAAAGAAGCCGAACATCAGCGTCATCATCAGGCTCATCTGTTTCATCATGCCCGCCGTGGGGTTGTCTGAGTCTGTCGTGGTGGTGGCGGGCGTCATCCACTTCTGCATGATGAACTGCGAAATCATCAACAGGATGGGCAGGATCAAATAGGCGACCAAGGTGCCGTAGTCGCCGGTGTTGAAGGCTTCGGTGATCCAGCTCATACCCTGCGTATACTGCGGAAAACTCAGGTCCGGGATCCAGAAAAAGCTGGCGTTAGCCAGGCTGGGGCCGATCACGACCAAGGCCGAGTAGAGGCCAAAGAGGATCGGCATCTGAATCAAGAGCGGCAGACAGCCGCTCAGCGGGTTGACGCCGGCCTCCTGATAGAGCTTCATTTGCTCTTGGGAAAGCTTCTCGCGGTCCTTGCCATATTTCTTTTGCAGTTCCTGAATCTTGGGCTGAAGCTCTTTCTGAGCCTGCATCCCTCGGATTTGGGAAATGGTCAGCGGGAAGGTGAGCAGCTTGACGAGCAGGGTGAAGAGGATGATCGCAAAGCCCCAGTGATAGGGCACGCTCCAGGATTGGAGCAGGCCATCGATCCAGATCAGCGCCTTGGCCAAGGGCCAAACGATGAGGGTTTGCCAGAGGCCCTCGGGCGCGGTGGTTGAGACATCCACCCCGCTGCGATTCACGCCGCAGCCGCTCAAGAGAAAGGCTGTGGCTGCGATCGCGATGATGATCAAAATCTGTTTTCGGCGCACGTGTGTTTCTAAGCTCCTGGATCAAGAAATGGGATGGTGCTGCGCCATCATCCTGCCGTTGGGCGTTGTGCCCTGGGTGTCGCACGTGGCATTGGCCGCTTGCACAGGCCTCCAGCATGAAAAGACTCGGCTGCCAGGGAAGCGCCGCTGCACAGGCAAGGTCTCGGCGGCTAGGGCACAGGGTCAAACCCGCCGGGACTCCATGGGTGGCAGCGTGCAATCCGCCGGATGCCCATCCATCCCCCCTTGACGACGCCATACTTTTCGATGGCCTGGTAGGTGTAATGTGAACAAGTCGGATAGTAGCGGCAGTTGCTGCCGAGCAGCGGTGAGATCAACCGCTGATAGAAGCGGATCAATGCCAAGACTACTGGCTGCATAGCGCGTTTACTGTTTGCATCCTCTCATTGATCGCGCTTTCGCCGATCACACTCCCTCGGCCCCCGCGGGGCCGGTCTCGTCCCCGATGCGCTCGTCTGCCTGTTCTGCTGCCGAGCGATCTGCCGGTGTATCCGGCGCATCGGGCAATAAATGCGCCCGCCGAAGGAGGCGGGCGCAGGCGGCATCCATTTGATGATAATCCGCGCTGCGAATTGGATTTCTAGCAATAAAGACTAGGTCCCAGCCGGGTTGAATCGAATCCATTCGCAAACGCACAGCCTCACGCAGCCGGCGCTTGATCCGGTTGCGTGTGACCGCATTGCCGATGCGGCTGCTTACCGAGAAGCCATAACGGCTGTAGGGTAATTGATTGGGCAGGATGCACAACACCAGGTATTCGTTGCTGTAGGACCGGCCAAGTCGCCGGATCTCCTGGAAGCGTTGGTTGGCCCGGACTCGATACCGTCGTTTCACGCTGCGCCCAGCGATTTGCTTCGCCGCGGCTTGCGCCTAGACCGATTTGCGAACCGTCAGCTTGACGGCCAACTGGGCACGGCCGCGCAGACGGCGGCGGCGCAGAACATTGCGCCCGCCGGGGGTGCGCATGCGTGAGCGGAAGCCGTGGGTCTTGAGTCGTTTGCGCACCTTCGGCTGCCATGTGCGTTTTGGCATGGTTAACTCCTTGTTGTGTCCCCTGTCCCGGCGCCGTCCGGCTGTCGCAAGGACAGCAGCGAGACAACGCAGATTCGCGAAAAGTCGTCAATATTCAAAGCGCCATTATAGGACTCTGCCAAGGCGTCTGTCAAATTGCGCGGGGTCTGCCTGGCGTGGCGGTTGTCATCTTTTGTGAGCATTTTATGAACTGCCTCCTGCCAGCGCGCGGCTTGTGCGAGGCGCCGGCCTTTGCGCCGGTGTATGGGCTGCGCACAGGTTATGTATAGGTTGGCGGGCTTGGCAGCAAAACCGATTGATGATAGTATGGGCGCAAGGATCGAGTTGGAACGGATTTGGGAGGAGCTATGACGGCAGACCGCGAGCAGGATGCCAGCGACCGGGATCGCCCACCCCGCAGTTCGTCTTATTCTCAGCACGGCACACCGGCGGAGGAAAGCCCTGATCTGCTGCGGTGGCGCGCGGATTTGCTATTGGATGAGATGATGCTGGGCGGGGTCGATGTCTCGGCCGCAGATGGCAGCACGCCCGCTGCTTTCACGCCCGATGCCACATCGCCTGCCCGCCCGTCTGTCTATCCATCCGACGCCGAGTCCGCAGCGAACGGTGATCGCGCCTATGCGAACGGGCGGCATGACCCCGCCGGCTATGCTGCGGAGAGCTATACTGTGGATGAGGCCGGTCTGAACGGGACGGACACCGCGCCGTTTGACCCGGAACCCGACGAGCCGAGCAGCCGGCTCAGCAGCCACTATCCTGCCGCAGGCAGCTATCGCAGCGTGCTCGACGCGGCCCCCTCCTTGGATGACGAGGGGGAACGCAGCAGCCGCACTTATGGCGACTCGGCCCAGGGCGGCGGTAGCGCGTCGCCGCGCAGCGACCGTCTCTATTCGGTCGAGCAGCAGTATGAGAACTTCCGGCGTAACCAGAGCGCCAATATCCAGCCCGTGCCTGTCTCCAGGCCTGTGCTGCCGCCCACGCCGCCCGCGCCCACTCCACCCGCTGCGCCGCGTGAACGGCCCGATGCCACGACGCAATGGGCCAACACGCCGGAAAAATGGGAATGGCAGGATTTTAGCGCAGCCCCTGGCGAAACGCCCGACC
>QEUY01000420.1 GCA_003577365.1 Chloroflexota bacterium
GCGGAATGTTGACCGCGCCGGGGATATGGCCGCCGGCGAATTCCTCCGGCGTGCGCACGTCGACCAGCAGATGCGCCTGCGACGCGTTCACAAACTCGGCCTGATAGGCTGCCGGTGCGATCTCTTGAACGGCGGCGGGCGCAGTAGGGCCGCAGGCGCTCAAGGCCAAGATCACAGCAACCAGCACCGCGCCCAGCGCAGAAGCGCCTAGCACGGAAGAGCCTAGCACGGAAGAGGATGTCAGCTTTGTCGTCAATTTCGTCGTCAATTTCGTCGTCAGTTTCATAGTAGGGACCGCTTTCTCTGGCTACAGCCGCTTGCCCTCAACTGGATAACACGATCTGCGGGGCAGCACTATCCCCCTGGACACAACCGATGGTACACTCTACACCGGCGTTGCACGAATGGGGTGTCCCCGATTGCTAATCCTATCCATAAGTCGCCGCTTATGTCTGTTGCTGCTGAGTCTGCTGCTGGGCCATTGACTGTGCCGCCATCCGCCAACCTTGCTGCCCTGTTGCATGCCCGGGCCGCGGCCCACCCCGATGCGCCGGCCCTGATCGACGCCACCGGACGCGGGGTGCGCGCCTACAGCTTTGCCCAGCTTGACAACGCCGTGGCGCGCGCCGCCACGCTGCTTCACGCCCACGGGCTGCGGCCCGGTCACCGTGTGCTGATCGTTCACCCCATGGCCGCCGATCTCTACATCGCGCTCGGCGCGATCTTCCGGCTAGGCGCGGCCGCGCTCTTTATTGACCCCAGCCTGGGCCGCGCCCAGATCGCGGCTGCCTGTGCGCGGCTGGCCCCTCATGCGCTGCTGGCGACGCCCAAAGCCCATCTGCTGCGGCTGACCATGCCGGCGCTGCGGCGTATCCCGCTGGACATCGCCACGGGCTGGGGCGCGCCGGGTGCGCTGGCCTGGCGCAGGCTATGGCAGACGCCGCCCGGCACCCCGCCGGTCGAGACCTCTCCAGAGACGCCCGCCTTGCTCACGCTGACCAGCGGCAGCACAGGCCGCCCCAAGATCGCGTTGCGCAGCCAGGGCTTTCTCCAGGCGCAGCACGCCGCCATCGACGCCACCTTGGGGCTGGGCGTTGGCGACCGCGTGGTGACGACGCTGCCGATCTTTGTGCTCTCATTCCTGGCGTCGGGCGCGGCGACCATCCTCCCTGCGGTCGATCTGCGCCGCCCCGGCCAGGTCGACGCGCCCGCCTTGATCGAACAGATCCTACAGCACCGCGCCACCTGTCTGGCGGCCTCGCCCGCGCTGCTGGAGCAGATCGCGCGCGCCGGCGCGGCCGCGGGCCAAACGCTGCCCGGCATCACGCGCATCTACAGCGGCGGCGGCCCGGTCTTTCTGCGCTTGCTCGACGCCATCCAGACCGCCGCACCGCGCGCCGCCGTCACCGCTGTCTATGGCGCGACCGAGGCCGAACCCATGGCGCATCTGGCGCGCAGCGCCATCACCGTCGCCGACCGCGAGCGGATGCAGAACGGCGGCGGTCTGCTGGTGGGGACGCCCATCGCCGCGGTGCGGCTGCGCATCCTGCCCGACCGTTGGGGCACGCCGCTTGGCCCGTTCGACGCCGCCACGCTGGAAAGCCAGACGCTGCCCGCCCACCAGCCCGGCGAAATCTGGGTCAGCGGCGACCATGTGCTGGCCGGCTATTGGCAGGGCGAAGGCGACGCCGAGACCAAGGTGCGCGTGGGCGACCGGGTCTGGCATCGCACCGGCGACGCGGGCTATTTGGACGAGACCGGGCGGCTCTGGCTCTTGGGGCGCTGCGCGGCGCGCGTGGCGGATGCGCAGGGCGTGCTCTACCCCTTTGCCGTGGAATGCGCGGCGCAGGCCTTCGCCGAGGTGAAACATGCGGCACTGGTGGCGCAGGACGGCGAACGGGTGCTGGCGCTGGAGCTGTACCAACCCTTGACGCCGGCGCGCCGCGCCGCGCTGGAAGACGCATTGGCATGGGCCAAGTTGGCTCGGATCGGGGTGCTGCCGCGCCTGCCGGTGGACCGCCGCCACAACGCCAAGATCGACTACCCGGCGCTGGCCGCGCTGCTGGCGCGGGCCAAACGCTAGGCGCGCAGTCCAGGGGCGATGGCACAGCCAAGAGGTGAGGGCACAGCCAAGAGGTGAGGGCACAACCTGGGCTTGCGCGGCTTTGACAGCCAAGCCAAGCCGCGAGTATACTGGGCGCATTCCGGTGGGGTGGGTAAAATGCCCAGTGAGTCCATTCTCCAAGTGAAGCGCATGCAAGACAGTCACGCCCGTGCCGCTTTTTCGATGACCTGCGCCCGCTGGGCAGCCGCACAGGCTGCCGCAGCTAGACGCGTGTCCCGGTGAATGGGCTTGATCCCTCGCCGTGGACACAGCCCACGGCGTCCCCACATCTCTGAGCAGCATCAGCAGACGCCGTGGAGAGCCATCCACGGCGTTGTTCTTGTCTCGACCAATGCTTGATACTGCTTGATACATAGCCTGTTGCATAGACGGTAGGTAGGATCAGACGATGAGCGTGCGGTTAACCCAAGACGAAGTACGCCATGTGGCGGAACTAGCCAAGCTCCGGCTCACAGAGGACGAGGTCGAACAGTTCGCCGGGCAGCTTTCTGCCATTCTCGACTATGCCGCGCGGCTGCAAGAGGTGGACACCAGCAGCGTGCCGCCCACGCCCTATGTCCTGCCGCTGGTCAACGTCATGGCGGTTGACGAACCCAGACCGGGCCTAAGCAACGCCGCGGCGCTCGCCAACGCACCCGACAGCGACGACGGCTTTTTTCGCGTGCGCGCCGTCTTTGAAGAATAGCGTTTGAGGAACAGCCCGCCGATGACGACTTCGCCCACACTGCAGGGACAGCCCCTGCACGCATTGACCATCCACCAGGCGCTGGCCGCGCTGCGCCGCGGCGAGATCAGCGCGGTCGCCTTGACCCAGACCCTGCTCGACCGCATCGCCGCCGTGGATGGCCGCGTGCAGGCCTATTTGACCGTCACCGGCGAGCGCGCCCTGGCCCAAGCCGCCGAGGCCGACCGCCGCCGTGCCCAGGGCGACGACGCCCCGCTGTTGGGCATCCCGCTCGCCGTCAAAGACGTGCTGGCGACCGAGGGCGTGCAGACCACCTGCGGCAGCAAGATTCTGCAAGGCTTTATCCCCCCCTATAGCGCCACCGCCGTGGCGCGGCTGGAAGCGGCGGGCATGGTGCTGTTGGGCAAGACCAACACCGACGAGTTCGCCATGGGGTCCAGCACCGAAAACAGCGGCTATGTCACCACGCGCAACCCTTGGGATCTGGAACGCGTGCCGGGCGGGAGCAGCGGCGGGTCGGCGGCAGCCGTGGCCGCGGGCGAAGCCCTGGCCGCGCTGGGGACCGACACCGGCGGCAGCGTGCGCCAACCCGCCGCACTCTGCGGCGTGGTCGGCCTGAAACCCTCCTATGGCCGCATCAGCCGCTATGGCCTGGTCGCCTACGGCAGCAGCTTCGACCAGGTCGGCACGATCACCCAGGATGTGCGCGATGCCGCGCTGCTGTTGGGGGTGATGGCCGGGCACGACCCGTTGGACAGCACCAGCCTGCCCGCGCCCGTGCCCGATTACACGGCAAGCCTGGACCGCGACATCACCGGGCTGCGTATCGGGCTGCCCCAGGAATATTTTATCGACGGCATGCAGCCGGAAGTCGAGCAGGCAGTGCGCGCCGCCGTGGCACACCTGGAAGGGCTGGGCGCGCAGGTCGTGCCGATCCGCCTGCCCAACACTGACAAGGCGCTGCCCGTCTATTACCTGGTCGCCACCGCCGAGGCCAGCGCCAACCTGGCGCGCTACGACGGCGTGCGCTTTGGCTACAGCGTGGGCGACGACAATCTCTTCGAAAACATCCGCCGCACGCGCGGCCAGGGCTTTGGCCCCGAAGTCAAGCGGCGCATCATGTTGGGCGCCTATGCGCTGAGCGCCGGCTATTACGACGCCTATTACCTCAAGGCGCAGCAGGTGCGCACGCTGGTCAAGCGCGACTTCGAGCAGGCCTTTGAGCAAGTGGACGTGATCGCCTGCCCGACCACGCCGACCACCGCCTTCCGCATCGGCGAAAAGACCGACAACCCGATGGAGATGTACCTGAGCGATGTCTTTACCATCAGCCTGAACTTGGCGGGCATCTGCGGGATCAGCCTGCCCTGCGGCTATGATGCAGCCGGTCTGCCCATCGGTCTGCAACTGGTCGGGCCGCATCTGGGCGAAGAAACCATCCTGGCCGCGGCCTATGCCTACGAGCAGAGCACCGATTGGCACAGCCGTCGAATTGCCCGGCGCGCGGCGTTGGGTTGAGCCATTTTCAGCATTTATCGGACTGCACCATGTTTGAACCATTTGCCAACTTCGGTCATGGCGTGGGTGGCTTGGCCATTGCTCGCAGCCGGCAACCAGGGCGACAACCGGCGTCCTGATTGCAAACGGCATTCCCCGGTGCTGCCGCTGGCGACAACCGGCGTCCTGATTGCAAACGGCATTCCCCGGTGCTGCCGCTCAAGCTGCGCGGCCCGTCGTTTGTGAGCATCCAACATCTGAACTACGTCTGTTGGCCAGGAGGCCGGCCATGACCGTCAATACCAAATCGATCGATTCGACAACGCAGTTGCGGACCTCCAGGCCTGCCCAGGGGAATCCGCGCAACGGCACGCGTAACTTGCGTGACCACACCGGCCGTCTCAGCGCCCGCGTGCAGGCAGTCCCCCCGTCGGGCATTCGCCGCTATTTCGACATCGCCGCCACCATGGAAGACGTGATCAGCTTGGGGATCGGCGAACCGGACTTTGTGACTCCGGCCCCCATCCTGCAGGCCGGGATCACCAGCCTGCAAAACGGCCACACGGCCTACACCTCCAACGCCGGGATGATCGAACTGCGCGCCGCCATCACAGCCAAGCTGGCGGCGCTGCACGCCGCGCCCGCCTATGACCCCGAACAGGAAGTGCTGGTCAC
>QEUY01000421.1 GCA_003577365.1 Chloroflexota bacterium
CCTGCGCCTTTTCCTCGGCGAACAGGGGGATATAGCCCCACATCAACCCGGCGTCGCAGACGCCTGCATAACCGCGCGGGGTTACCCCCGTGTTCGTGTCCGCCTGGGAAAGCCAGAGGTTCAACTCCTCCGGCGACGTGTCAATGCCATAGGCCTGGAGGCCCATGCTGATGGAGGTCAGCAGCGCGCCATAGGCGGCGAGGGTCTGCCCCGGCGCGTTTTGGCAGGTCTTGGGCTGCGCGATGCTGAGGCGAGCGGCTTCGGTCTGAAAGGTGGGCGCAGCCAGGCGCGGCGCGCAGGTGGCCGCGTCGTTCGCACAGGCAGCCGCGCGATACCAGGTCAAGTGCGCCAGCGCGTCGCCCGTCCAGTCGGCATACTCCAGTGTGATCTCATGCAGCCCCTGTGCCAGCCGCTGCACCGTGACGCGCTCGGCAAAGGCGCGCTGGCCCCAATCGTCGATCACCGGCTGGCCGTCCACATAGAGCCGCAGCCCGTCGTCGGCAAAGGCGCGCAGTTCATACCAGCCCGCGGTCTGAATCTCCAGTGTGTGGCGCCAGCGCGCCGACCAGTTGTTCACCGGCCCGCCGGCGCTTGGGCCGCCCTGGCCCCAAAAGAAATCAACTGCGCCTTCACACGTGGTCGCGGTTGGGGCAGTCTGCAGATCAAGATTATCAAAATAGGCGGCCTGCCACTGCGCCGCGGTGCAGGCAGTGGCCCCGGCCACGACGTCGACCGGTGTCAGACGCATGGCATTGGCGTCGCCCGTAGTGCCGTCGCCCAACTGCCCGGAGGCGTTCTCTCCCCAGCACCTGGCCCTGCCGCCCGTGGTCAGGGCGCAACTGTGCCCGCCGCCGGCGGCCAGGGCTGTGACGCCGCTCTGCAGCCCGCTGACCTCGACCGGGGTCAGGCTTACGTCGCCATAGCTCCCCCCCTGGCCGTCGCCCAACTGCCCGGAGGCGTTTTCTCCCCAGCATTGCACGCCCCCGCCGGCCAGGGCGCAGGTATGCCGATCCCCAGCGGTGAGGGTGGTTGCGCCTTGGGTCAGCCCGCTCACGCCGACCGGCGTCAGACGCATGTTGTTATCGTCGCCGGTAGTGCCGTCACCCAACTGCCCAAACTCGTTCCCACCCCAGCATCTGGCCCCGCCGCCCGCGGTCAGCGCGCAGCTGTGGTGATAGCCCGCAGTGATGGCGATGACGCCGCTCGGCAGCGTGTCGACGGTGACCGGCGTCAGGCGCATGTCGCCAAAGTTCCCACCTGTGCCGTCGCCGATCTGGCCATAGTTGTTTTGTCCCCAGCATTTGACTTCGCCACCGCTGGTCAGCGCGCAGGTGTGCGCCGAACCGGCGTCGATGGCGATGACGCCGTCCAACCCCGTTACGCCGACCGGCGTCAGGCGCGTCGCGGTGGTTCCATCGCCCAACTGGCCGGATTCGTTCGCGCCCCAGCATTGGACTTGCCCGCCGGTCAGCGCGCAGGTATGCCAATCCCCGGCGGCCAGCGCGCTGACGCCGCTTGCCAGCCCCATGACGTCGACCGGGGTCAGACGGCTGTTGTTGGCGTCGCCGGTGCTGCCGTCGCCCAGTTGGCCGAATTCATCAGACCCCCAACACCTGACCCCGCCGCTGCCGGTCAGCACGCAGCTATGCGCATAGCCCGTGGCGATGGCGCGGACACCGCCCGCCAGCCCCACCACAGTCACCGGCGTCAGGCGCATCTCGGTGCTGCCGTCGCCGATCTGGCCGTAGTTGTTCCATCCCCAGCATTGGACTTCGCCGCCGGCCTTCAGCACGCAGGTGTGGTCGCCGCCGGCGGCGAGCGCGGTCACGCCCAGCAGCGGCGCGGCATCTGGCTGGGTTGTCGTGGTCGGCGGCGCTGCCCTCACCGGCTGGGCCGCCGGCCCGATGAGCAGCGCCGCCATCAACAGCGCCGCCATGAGGCAGGCCGCGTTGCCCGTGAAACCGGCGCGGCTGTCTTGGCGCTCCGGCTGATGTAATCGAATTTGCCGGTTAGATAAAATAGACGCGAATCGACGTCTCACGACGAGGCTCCTTTCGCCTCTACAGAATGTTCGGGAGCACCGAGCCCGTAGCTTCTAGCCCATGATCTAGCAGGAGGCAGGGGGAACGGCATCGGTCATTTGCCGTGAGGGTTCGGTACAAATGGCTAGGGTGTTCATGCCGGCTAGGCGGTTTGTGCCAGAAGGTCATGCAGCAGTGCCTTGGCCTTGACCGCGGCCAGGCCGCGATGGCTGAGGCGGTTTTTGACCTCTGCGGGCAGTTCTGCCATGGTCGCGCCTTGATCGGGCAGATAGAAGATCGGGTCGTAGCCAAAGCCGTTGCTGCCGCGCGGCCGGTCGGTGATGATGCCTTCGACCGCGGCGTCGGCGGTGTAGATGCGCCCATTGGGCAGGGCAATGGCGACCACACAGCGGAAGCGCGCCGTCCACGCCGAACGAGGCATGCTCCGCAACTCGTCCAAAATGGTGCGGTAGCGGTCGGCGTCGCTGCGGCCTGGGCCGCCGTAGCGCGCCGAATAGACGCCGGGCCGGCCATTGAGCGCGTCCACCTCCAGCCCGCTGTCGTCGGCCCAGGCCCACAGCCCGCTCATGGCGGCATAGCTGCGCGCCTTGAGGATGGCGTTTTCGGCGAAGGTCGTGCCGGTCTCCTCGACATCGTGAGTAATGCCTTCGTCGTCGAGTGAGGTGACCTCCAACGGCAGGTCTGCCAGCAGATCGCGGTATTCGCGAATTTTGCCTGGGTTGTGGGTTGCGACGAGCAGTTTGTGCATCAGCCAATCTCCTGTTCTTTTGGGCCGCTTCATCCTATGCTAACATAGGACACAACCCGATCCGAAACGTGTCTAGCGGAAGCGATCCTGAAAAACGCCCGACCCAGCGGGCGGTGCTTCGGCGCTGCCCAGAGCAACCGCAAGTCTGGCAGGAGACCGCAATCGTATGCCCGAATCCTACCATCCCCTCCGTATTTTCAGCGGGTCGGCGCATCCGGACCTGGCGCGCGAGATGGCGCAGATTTTGCAGGTCGACTTGGGACGCGCTACCACGCGCCATCTGCCCGACAGCGAGATCCATGTGATGCTGGACGAGGTGGTGCGCGACCAGGATATTTTTATTGTGCAGCCCTGCTCGGCCCCGGTCAACGACAACCTGATGGAACTGCTGCTCTATCTCGACGCGTTCCGCCGCGCCAGCGCGCACAGCGTCAGCGTGGTGATCCCCTATTACCCCTATGCGCGGCAGGAGCGGATGGCCCAGGGCCGCGAGGCGATCAGCGCGCGCGTGGTGGCGAACATGCTGGAGAGCGCCGGGGCGCGGCGGGTGATCTTTGTGGACATCCACAGCCGCGCCATCCAGGGCTTTTTTAACATTCCGGTGGACCCGCTGAGCGCGCTGCCGCTGTTGGCCGATTATTTCCGCGAGGAGAAGTTTGCCGACGCGGCGATTGTCAGCCCCGACGTGGGCCGCGCCAGCTTGGCGGGCAAATATGCCGAGCTGCTCAACTTGCCGCTGGTGGTGATGCACAAGCGGCGCACCAGCTACAGCGCCACCGAGACCACGCATGTGGTGGGCGATATTGAGGGGCGGCGGCCGATCATCATCGACGACATCATGGCGGGCGGCAGCGTGCTCAAACAGGTCGATGCGCTCTATGCCAACGGCGCAGGCGCCAAGGCCTATTTCGCCGTCACCCATCCGGTGCTGCTGCCGACCGCGCTGCAGCGGCTGGAGGCCGACGAGCGCATCGAAAAGCTGGTGGTCACCAACACGATCCCCGTACCCCCCGAAAAGCGCCATCCGAAGATCGAAGTGATCTCGATTGCGCCGCTTCTGGCCGATATCGTTCTGCGTATCTATAAAGGGGCCAGCATTTCGGAACGGCTTGTACTGTCATAGGCCCTGCCCTCTCCCAGCCAACGGCGCTTTAGGGCATCGGACGGGGAACCGATGGGGGAATAGAGGAGGAGAATTGCCGTGTTTGGACGTATCCAAAGGCCCGCTGCCGACGCCATCGAGGTGATCATCGGCCCGCGCGCTTCGTTTATGGGCGAACTGCGCAGCGATACGAGCATTCGCATCGACGGTGCGGTTGAGGGAGGGCGCATCGAGACCGCGGCCAACGTGATCTTGACCGAGACGGCGCGCGCCCAATGTGACATCTGGGCCAAGACGGTCAGCATCCGCGGCTACTTTCGCGGGGTGATCCGCGCCGACCGCGTGGAACTGCTGGACGGCAGCCAGGTCTATGGCGCGCTGCATGTCAACAGCATCTTTATGGACGAGGGGGTGCTGCTGCGCGCTGAGCTGAACCTCCAGGGCGCGGCGGTAGAAGATGCCGGCGTGCTGCCGCGGCCCGGCACGTCGACCAGCATCCCCGTGGTGACGCCCACATCGTCGCCGCGCAACGCCGTCGGCTAGGCGGGAGACCACCACGCATGATCTGG
>QEUY01000422.1 GCA_003577365.1 Chloroflexota bacterium
GACTATGCCCACGGTTGACGCCCGTCGCGAGACCATGGACGCCATCGTGCGCCGGATCGCCGACCTAAACGAGCAGTCGCTGACACAGCTTTCGCAGTATATCAGCTACCTGAAGTGGCAGGAAGAGCTGTGGCAGAGCCTGCTGGAGGAAGAGGCGCAGCCCGCGCCCAACCAGAGCTTGATCTGGCAGTATGACTTTTTGGAGGGCTTTCCCGCCGCGCGCAAGGTCTCGACGCGCGACGCGGCGCTGATGGAGATCAAGGTGGGCATGGCGACCTGCGGCATGGTGCAGCAGATGGCGCTGTGGGAGCATCCGCCGGTGGCGGGCAGCGCCGTCTGCGAATATCAACTGCATGTACCGGGCGAGGTGGACAGCCTGCGCCTGCGCTTTGGGGTGGGCATCCGTGACGGCGCGCTGATGGAGGGGGATAACTGGTGCGCCTTCCGCATCTATGTCAACGGCGCGCGCATCTGGAGCACCACCAAGCAGACGACCGAATGGGAGCGCTACCTGATCGACCTGCCCAGTTTGGGCGGGCAGGATGCCGTGATCCAGTTTGTGACCGACGGCTTGGGCGACAACCGTTGGAATTGGGCAGTGTGGGCCGAGCCGCAGTTGCTGGGCTATGGCCGGCGGCGCAGCAGCCGCGCCGGTCGCAACAGCGCATAGCGGACGCGCACGGTTCACCCGTGCCGGGTGAGCAGAGGGGGCGCGTTCAGGTTTGATCGCCGCATCGTCGCCCTCGACCACGTGAATGACGCACCAAACGAATGAGGCAGTGTGGGCCTGCGCCGCATCGCCGCCGGCGCAGGCAACCGGCTTTATTGGCCCTAGCCGAATGGCCCCTAGCAGAACGGACCGCGCATGGCGCACGCAGCCTCTTCTGAACCACCCTCTGCGGAGACTTTCCCCTTCGGCCAGCCGATCGTCTGGCAGCCCGACCCGGCCTGGGTCGCGGCCAGCAACCTGCGCCGCTTGATGGATCGCCACGGCATCGACGACTATGCCGAGCTGCAGGCGCGCGCCGTGGCCGATATCGCCTGGTTTTGGGATGCCGTGATGGAGGAGTTGGGCATCGAGTTCTACCGGGCCTATACGCAGGTGGTCGACCTGAGCGAAGGCGTCGAGTTCCCGCGCTGGTGTGTCGGCGGCGAGATGAACATCGTCCACAACTGCTTGGACAAGTGGCAGGCCACACCCGTGCGCAACCGCGCCGCGCTGCGTTGGGAAGGCGAGGAAGGCCAGACCGTCACGCTGACCTATGCCGACCTGCACCGCGAGGTGGGGCGCTGCGCCCATGCGCTGCGCAGCCTGGGGCTGGGGCCGGGCGATGCCGTGGGGCTGTACATGCCCATGCTCCCGGAACTGGCGATCGCGCTGCTGGCGGTGGTCAAGATCGGCGGGATCATCCTGCCGCTCTTCAGCGGCTATGGGCACAGCGCGGTGGTGGCGCGGCTGGCAGACGCCGGGGCCAAGGCGGTGATCACCGCCGACGGGCTGCTGCGCCGCGGGCAGCCGGTCGCCATGAAGCCGGTGGTCGACCAGGCGGCAAGCGAGGTGGCGAGCCTGGCGCATGTGGTGGTGGTGCGCCGCGCCGGGCTGGACGATGTGGCCTGGACGCCGGGCCGCGACCACTGGTGGCATGAGCTGGTGGCGGGGCAGCCGGCCCAGGCCGAGACAGCGCGCACCAGCGCCGAAGACGTGTTGATGGTCATCTACACCAGCGGCACGACCGGCAGGCCCAAGGGCGCGGTGCATACGCACTGCGGCTTTCCGATCAAGGCAGCGCAGGATATGCGCCACGCCATGGACTTGAAGCCGGAGGACACGCTCTATTGGATGACCGACATGGGCTGGATGATGGGGCCGTGGGAGGTCTTTGGCACGCTGCTCAACGGCGCCACCATGGTCTTCTATGACGGCGGGCCGGACTATCCGGACGTGGATCGCGTCTGGAGTCTGGTCGAGCGCCACCACATCACCCATCTGGGCGTGTCGCCCACCTTGATCCGGGCGCTCAAGCGTTTTGGGGCCGAGCCGGTGCAGCGCCACGACCTGGGCAGCCTGCGCATGGTCTGCTCCACCGGCAGCCCGTGGGACCCGGAGTCGTGGCTGTGGCTGTTTGAGACGGTGCTGGCGCGGCGCAAGCCGATCCTCAACTATTCGGGCGGCACGGAGATCAGCGGCGGCATCCTGGCCGGGTCGCTCTTTGCGCCGCTCAAGCCCTGCGCCTTTGCCGGGCCGGTGCTGGGCATGGATGCCGACGTGGTGGACGATGCCGGGCAATCGGTGCGCGGCGCGGTGGGCGAACTGGTGATCCGCCAGCCGTGGATCGGTATGACGCGCGGCTTTTGGCAGGATCGCCAGCGCTATCTGAACAGCTACTGGAACCGCATCCCCGGCCTGTGGGTGCATGGCGATTTCGCCGCCGTGGACGAAGACGGGCTGTGGTATATTCTGGGGCGCAGCGACGATACGATCAAGGTGGCGGGCAAACGGCTTGGCCCTGCCGAGGTCGAGGCGATCCTCAACTGCCATCCTGCCGTGACCGAGTCGGCGGCGATCGGCGTGCCGCATCCGATTAAGGATCAGGAGGTGGTGGCCTTTTGCGTGCTCAAGCCGGAGTATGAGGCCGGCGACGCCCTGCGCGCCGAACTGCTCGACCTGGTGGCGCGTGAGTTGGGCAAGCCGCTGCGCCCGCGCACCGTGCGCTTTGTCGACGCGCTGCCCAAGACACGCAACGCCAAGGTGATGCACCGCGTGCTGCGCGCCGCCTATCTCGACCAGGCGCTGGGCGATTTGAGCAGCCTGGAGGACCCAGGCACGTTGGAGGCCATTCGGAGGGCGCTCTAGGTGAATTTGTTGGTGATTGAACAGCTTGCCAAGCAGTTGGGCGAGCGGCCTCTGTTTGAGGAGGCAAATTTGACGATCAACGAGGGTGACCGCGTCGGGCTGATCGGCGTCAACGGCAGCGGCAAGAGCACGCTGCTGCGCATCGCCGCCGGGCTGGATGCGCCCGATGCGGGCAGCGTGCGGCTGGCCTCCGGCGCGCGCGTCGAATATTTGGCGCAGGAGCCGGCGCTGGACGACAGCCTGACGGTGCTGGAGACGCTCTTTGCGAGCGCGTCGCCGCAGATGCAGTTGCTGCGTGCCTATGAGGAGGCCGCGGCCGCGCTGCAACGTGCGCCGCAGGACGCGGCGGGCCAGGCGCGGCTGGCCGCGGTCAGCGCCGAGATGGAGCGCACAGGTGGCTGGACGGCGGAGGCCAACGCCAAGGCCATCCTGACCCGGTTGGGCATCGACGATTTTGAGGCGCCGGTGGGAACGTTGAGCGGCGGGCAGCGCAAACGCGTGGCGCTGGCGCGTGCCCTCATCGACCGCGCCGACCTGCTGGTGCTGGACGAGCCGACTAACCATATCGACGCCGATACCGTGGCCTGGCTGGAGGAGTATCTGGCGACCACGCCCGGCGCGCTGTTGATGGTGACGCATGACCGCTATTTCTTGGATCGCGTGGTCAACCGCATTGTCGAACTCGACCGGCGGCAGTTGGTCAGCTACCCCGGCAACTACAGCCAATATCTGGAGGCGCGCGCCGAACGCCAGGAGAATTTGGCCGAAGCCGAGCGGAAGCGGCGCAAGCTGTTGAAGCGCGAGTTGGAATGGCTACGCCGCAGCCCCATGGCGCGCGGCACCAAGCAAAAGGCGCGCAGCCAGCGCGTCGAGGAACTGATGCAGATCCGCTATGACAGCGGCGAAGAGGTGGTCTCGCTGGCGCTGGCCGGGCGGCGGCTGGGCAAACAGGTGCTGACGGCGCGCGGCCTGGTCAAAGCGTATGCAGGCGTGCCGGTGGTCGACGGCGTGGATTTGCTCCTAGAGCCGGGCGACCGCATCGGCATTGTGGGGCCAAACGGCGCAGGCAAGAGCACGCTGCTCGACCTGTTGGCCGGCAAACAGGAGCCGGACCAGGGCACGCTGGCCTGGGGTGAGACGGTGCAGGTCGGCTACTATGACCAGCGCAGCGAGGACTTGGACGATCAGCAGCGTATCATCGAGTTTATCAACGAAGAAGCGCCGCTGATCCTGACCAAAGAGGGCAAACGCGTCGAGGCGGCGCAGATGCTGGAGTGGTTTTTGTTCCCGCGGCCCATGCAGTACGCGCGCATCGGCAGCCTGAGCGGCGGCGAGCGGCGGCGGCTCTATCTGCTGCGCACGTTGATCCACCAGCCCAATCTGCTGCTCCTGGACGAGCCGACCAATGACCTGGATATCCAGACACTGACGGTCTTGGAAGAGTTCTTGGATCACTTTGCCGGTTGTCTGGTGGTGGTGAGCCATGACCGCTATTTCCTGGACCGCACCGTGGACTTTCTGCTGGCGATGGAAGGCGGCAAGCTGGGGCCGCGCTACCCCACGCCGTATGCTACCTTTGAACGGCTGCGCCGCGAGGCATCGGCG
>QEUY01000423.1 GCA_003577365.1 Chloroflexota bacterium
TCCGAGCAACACGGCTGGCATTCCCATTCTGCGGTCTGCCAATTTGGGCCTGTCTTTCAAGTGCAGTACGATGGGAGATTGGCCGGCGGATCGCGGCGGCAGCCCGCCGCCGGTCAAGTTGCAGGAGAAGCGAGGGGCCTATGAAGTCTGAACATGCGAAGTCTGAACATGCATCGGCGGGAGAGGGCATGGTCGAAGCGGCAGCCCGCCGGGCGCGTCATCTGCCCGCGCGCCTGTGCCGCCGGCGCGGGCTGCTGGGCGGGCTGGGCCTCTTGATGGGCGTCGGCGCAGGCGTGGCCGGCTATGCGATCTTCCGCGAACCGCTGCACGTTCGCATGGATGCGATCTTCCGCGAACCGCTGCACGTTCGCATGGATCGCCTGGAGATCGCGCTCCCCAACGCCAACGGCCATCTCCCCGCCCGCGGGCTGCGCATCCTGCATCTCTCCGACACGCATTTTCGCGGGGAAAACTGGCGCGAGCAGGCCAAGATCGACAGCATCCGCCGCGCCTGCGCCGGTCTGGACTACGATCTGCTGATCCACACCGGCGACTTTCTGCACTACGACAGCGGGCTACCCAATGTGCTGGTCCTGCTCGACAGCCTGCCGCGCCCGCGGCTGGGGGCCTATGCGGTCTTTGGCAACCATGACTACACCACCTACAGCCACAAGGAGATGTTCCGGCGCTCTTGGGCGCGTTTCCAGGGCAAGGATGAGCGCTTCAAAAAGCCGCTCTCTTGGGTCGACCGCGCCCGGCTCTTTGCGCGCTTTTGGTATCACTTTGTCAACGCGCCGCTCGACCTCAAACGCACGGGCCATAACGACGTCGCCACGCTGGAACAAGAACTCCAGGCGCGCAATATCCAGACCCTGCATAACCGCTACATCCGGCTGAGCCATGCCCCGCGCCGACCGGACGGCGTCGACATCTACATCGCCGGGGTGGACGACGTGACCGAAGGCCGTCCCCATCTGTACCAAGCCCTGGGCGAGATCCCCTACGACGCGCCCACCATCCTGCTCAGCCACAACCCCGACATCTTGCAGGAGCCGGGGATCGAGCAGGTGGATCTGGTGTTGGCGGGCCACACCCACGGCGGGCAGGTTGTGCTGCCCTGGATCGGCGCGGCCCACACGCAGAGCGCGTTCTTGCGCCGCGCCGAGGTGGCGGGCCATCTGCGCCGCGGCAAGACCCAAGTCTACATCACGCGCGGCATCGGCGAAGGCATCCCCGTGCGTCTGGGCGCGGCCCCGCAGATCACCCTCATCACGCTCTTATCCAGTTGAGCCTTGGGTTTGGCGTTCCCTTGGGCCATTTGTATACTAGGGTACGGCAAAACCTGGAGAGACCCGCTATACTCGCTGGTTGTTTGGAACCGTATCAACCATTGTCAATGGGCCGGTCGCGGTTCGCCGCGATGCGAGGCACAGCAATCGCCACAAAAGGACAGCATAAAGGAGGACCTCATGCCGTTCACTCTACCGGATCTGCCATATCCTGCCAACGCCCTGGAACCGAACATCGACGCGCGCACCATGGAGATCCACCACGACAAGCACCATGCCGCCTATATGAACAATCTCAACAATGCCATTGCCGGCACCGATCTGGACGGCAAGGATATCGTCGAGATCCTCAAGAACATGGACAAGGTGCCTGCCAACATCAAGACCGCGGTGCAGAACAACGGCGGCGGCTACGCCAACCACAACCTGTTCTGGACGATCATGGGGCCAAACGGCGGCGGCCAGCCGTCGGGCGACCTGGGCAACGCCATCAACTCGGCCTTTGGCAGCTTCGACTCCTTCAAGGAGAAGTTCAGCAACGCCGCCGCCAGCCGCTTTGGCAGCGGCTGGGCCTGGCTGGTGGTCAAACCGGACGGCAGCCTGGATGTCTACAGCACGGCCAACCAGGACAGCCCCTATATGCAGGGCGACACCCCGATCCTGGGGCTGGATGTGTGGGAACACGCCTACTATCTGCACTATCAGAACCGCCGGCCCGACTACATCAAGGCCTTCTGGAACGTGATCAACTGGGACGCGGTCGCCAAGAACTTTGCGTCGGCCAAGAGCCACGCCATGAGCCGCTAAGCTCAGACGCTGTTCACAATCAAGCGACAAAAAACGCCCGCGGCTTCGGTCGCGGGCGTTTGGCTGGGCGGGCACGGCGTTCAGCGGCGCATGCGCGGGTCGAGCGCATCGCGCAGCCCATCGCCCATAAAGTTGATGCTGAGGATCGTCAGCGAAATAAACGCGCCCGGCCAGATCACCACCCAGGGCGTGCGCGTCAAAAAGTCTTTGCCGTCATAGAGCAGCCGCCCCCACGTCGGCACATCCGACGGGAAACCCAGCCCCAAAAACGACAGCGCCGACTCGTTGAGGATGGCGGTAGCCACGCCGATCGTGGCCGAGACGATGATCGGGCTGAGCACATTGGGCAGGATGTGCCAGGCCATGATCTTGCCGCGCCCCGACCCCACACAGGTCGCGGCCTCCACAAACTCCTTCTCCTTGATCGACAGCACCGACCCGCGTACAATGCGCGCCGTGGGCATCCACCCCAGCACGCCGATCACAAAGACGATCAAGATAAAGATGCCGACCTCCGGGCCAAACAGGGCGCGCAGCGATTCGCGAAACAGCATGATGATCACCAAGAGCAGCGGCAGTTGCGGCAGCGACAGCATCATGTCGGTGAAGCGCATCAGCAGGTTGTCCAGCCCGCGAAAATAGCCCGACAGCAGCCCGATCGCCGTCCCCAAGAAGATGGCGAGCGCCATGGCGATTACGCCCACCGCCAACGAAATGCGCCCCCCATAGAGGTTGCGCGCCAGCATGTCGCGCCCCAGATCATCCGTGCCCATCGGGTGTTCCCAACTGGGGGCCTGTTCGGCAGCCAGGATGTCGATAAATTCGGGGTCCACGTCGTAGACGACCGGCCCCAGCAGCGACGCCAACACCAGCAGCGTCAAGATCACCAGCCCCAGCATGGCAAGCCGGTTGCGCCGGAACTGCATCCAGGCATCTCCCCAGAGCGTACGCTGCGTGCGCCGCACCTGGCTGTTGAGTTGGAGCGCGGGGGCGATGGAATCGGTGGTCGTGGTGGTTGTGGCTGTCATTGCGAACTTTCTCTACAGGCTTCCTCACAGCAAACTTGGGGGCAAGCCGGCGATCCCCGGTGATAGGCCGGGCAAATCAAACAGGGCTATCAATACTGGATGCGCGGGTCTAACACGGCGTAGAGAATATCGGCCAGCAGGTTAAAGATCACCACCAGGATCGCAAAGATCACGGTCGTGGTCATGACCACCGGGATGTCAAAGCTCTGGATCGAGTTGATCAACAGCGCGCCCAGCCCGTTGATGCGGAAGATCTGTTCGGTGATGATGGCGCCAGCGAAGATCTGCGGCACGCCCAGCGCGATCAAGGTCGCCACCGGGATCAGGCTGTTGCGCAGCACATGGCGCACCACCACCAGCCGCTCTTGCAGCCCCTTGGCGCGCGCCGTGCGCACATAGTCCAGCGCCAGGTTATCCAGCATCGAGGCGCGCGTAAAACGGCTGAGCGTCGCCGTCTGGAAGAAGGTGAGCACCGCCACGGGCAGCACCATCTGCTTGATCTGCGCCACCAAGCTGGGCCAATCCTTGACTTCGAGTGTGGTGTTGTAGACCGAAGGGAACCACTTGAGGTTAACGCTGAAGATCACAATCGCCAGCAGCCCGGTGAAAAAGGTGGGCATCGAGAAGCCGATCACCGATAAGACCGTGCTGATCTGGTCAAAGACCGAGTTCTGCCGCACCGCCGCAACGACGCCCAGCGGCACGGCGATCAGCACCGCAAAGAGATAGGACAGCCCCACCACCCATAGGGTCTGGGGGATGCGCTCGATGATCAAATCGATCACCGGTTTGCCGCGGCTGGTCCAGGAGGTGATGCGCAGCCGATCCGCCGAATTGCCGATGCTGACGCCCGTCAGGGCCTCCAGCGCGTTGAGCGGCTCGTTGATAAAAAACTGCTGCATCCATTTGCCATAGCGCACGAGAAAGGGCTGATCCATGCCCAGGGCGTCACGGATCTTCTCGCGCACCTCTTGAGGAATGCTCAACGGCAGATTGCTGGTGGGGTCGCCCGGCGCAAGGTCGAGCAGAGCGAAGATCACAAAGCTGATCAGCAGCAGTGTGGGGATGGCGGTCAACACGCGGCGCACAATATATTGCGACATACACCCTCATACCCAATACGAGGCACAGGGTCTGCGGCGTGTGCCGCAGACCCTGTGCCAATGCCTAAAGCCGATCTACTTGATCCGGTACCAATCCTTGATGTTCCACTCCTCGGTATCCCAGCCGTTCATCTGGATACCGCCCAGCGAATTGGCATAGGCGGAGACCGAGCCGCGGAAGACCAACGGCAGATTCACATAGTTCTGCGCCAGCATGTCGTTGAGTTGCATGGCGACCTGGGCGCGTTCGGCGGGGTCGGTCGCCTGGGACAACTGGTGGAAAAGCGCGTCGTACTCCTCACTACACCAGCGCTCGTTGTTATTGCCCAGCCAGTTGTTGGCGGCGCGTGAAATGTTGTCGCCCGGCTCCTCACGCGTGCAGATCCAGCCGCCCAGATAGTTCTGCGGGTCCGGGTTGTCCGGGCCGTTGGTGAACATCTGCACATCGGCGTAGAACTTACCCAGCGTGTCGGGGCTGGCGGGGTCGCCGCTGAAATAGACCCCGC
>QEUY01000424.1 GCA_003577365.1 Chloroflexota bacterium
CGCCGCGCCGGGCCGTGTGCGCTATGCCCACGATTTCGCCGCCGGGCGCGGCGCGTTGGGCCAAACCGATCAGCCGCGTAACCGTCTCTATGCCGTCGAGAGCACCCCGACGCTGACCGGGGCCGCCGCCGACCACCGCCTGCCGCTTGCCGCCGGCCAGATCGAAGGCTTTGGCCGCGCCCTTGCCCGCGAACTCGGTCTGGAGGTCGAGAGCAGCGGCGACCCAGCGCTCCCCGCCAACTGGCTGGCCGCGCTGGCGCGCGATCTGCAAGCGCACCCCGGCAGCAGTCTGGTGATCGCCGGCGACCATCAGCCGCCTGCGCTCCACGCTCTGGCTCACGCCATCAACGACACGTTGGGTAACACGGGCCATACGGTTGTCTACATCCCGCCCGTCGCCGCCAACCCGGCGAGTCAAGCCGAATCGCTGGCCGGGCTGGTCAGCGCCATGCAGGCCGGCGAGGTCGAACTGCTCCTGATCCTGGGTGGCAATCCGGTCTATACCGCGCCCGCCGGCCTCGCCTTTGGCGCAGCCTTACAGCAGGTCGGCTTGAGCGTCCACCACAGCCTCTACGCCGACGAAACCGCCGCAGCCTGCCATTGGCATCTGCCCGAAGCGCACTATCTAGAGACCTGGGGCGACGGCCGCGCCTACGACGGCACGGTCACGCTGCAGCAGCCGTTGATCGAGCCGCTCTACGCCGGGCGCGCCGCCATCGAAGTGCTGGACCTCCTGGTCGCCGACCAAGCGCGCAGCGCCGAAGACATCCTAACCTCCTACTGGGAATCGCAATACAGCGGCGACAATTTTGACCTCTACTGGCAGACGGCGCTCCAGGCCGGCCTGTTCGCCGAGAGCGCGCCGTCCGCACAGCCGGTCACGCTCCAGCTCGACCTGGGCAGCCTCCCCGCGGCCACGCCCGACGCCGCTCTGGCTCATGCCGGGCCACTGCGAAGGCGCGGTCACCGTGCATCTGGGCTATGGCCGCACCCACGCCGGGCAGGTCGGCAGCGGAACGGGCTTCAACGCCTATGCGCTGCGCCCGGCCGCCGCCTCGTGGTTTAGCCCAGGCTTAACCGTGAGCAAGATCGGCTCCGGCCATGCCTTTGCCGGCACACAGACCCACCACACCTTGGAGGGCCGCGACCTGCTGCGCGTCGGCACGTTGGCGCAGTACGAAGCCGAACCGGATTTCGCCCAGGCCGCCGACGCCCATATCCCCGCCATCTCGCTCTATCCCAAGGTCGATTACCCCGACAACGCCTGGGGCATGGCAATCGACCTCAGCGCCTGCATCGGCTGCAACGCCTGTGTCACCGCCTGCCAAGCCGAAAACAACATCCCTGTGGTCGGCAAAGAGCAAGTCGCCAAAGGCCGCGAGATGCACTGGATCCGCATCGACACCTACTTTGACGGCGAGCTGACCAACCCCGCCGTCCACCATCAGCCTGTCCTGTGTATGCACTGCGAAAACGCCCCTTGCGAACTGGTCTGTCCCGTGGGCGCGACCGTCCACGACCATGAAGGGCTAAACACCATGGTCTATAATCGCTGCATCGGCACACGCTACTGCTCCAACAACTGCCCCTACAAGGTGCGGCGCTTTAACTATCTGCAATACACCGACCTGGAGACCGAAACGCTCAAGTTGCAGCGCAACCCCAATGTCACCGTGCGCTCGCGCGGCGTGATCGAAAAATGCACCTACTGCGTCCAGCGCATCAGCGCCGCCCGCATCACGGCCAAGATCGAGGGACGGCCCATCCGCGACGGCGAAGTTGTCACGGCCTGCCAAGCTGCCTGCCCCACGCGCGCCATCGTCTTTGGCAACATCAACGACCCCGAAAGCGCCGTGGCGCAGCGCAAGACGACCCCGCTCAACTACAGCCTGCTCGCCGATCTCAACACCCACCCGCGCACCACCTATCTGGCGAAGTTACGCAACCCCAACCCCGACCTGGCCGCAGAGGAGGGCTGATGGACGCGCCGCAAATGCCACGATCCCTATCACGCAGCATACCGCGCACGGGCTACCTGATCGGCCCAGGCCACACCTTCCGCACCATTACCGAGAAGATCGCCGGCATCGTCCTCACGCGCAGCACGCCCGCCGCCTGGTTCGCCGGGTTTACGCTGAGCTTTCTGGCGCTCATGCTCCTGTTCTACGCTGTCTACTACCTTTTGGTCACCGGCGTCGGCATCTGGGGCAACAACATCCCCGTCGCCTGGGGCTACGACATCACCAACCTCGTCTGGTGGATCGGCATCGGCCACGCCGGGACGCTGATCTCGGCCATCCTCCTGCTCTTCCACCAGCAGTGGCGAACGTCGATCAACCGCTTTGCCGAAGCCATGACCCTCTTTGCCGTGCTCTGCGCCTCGCTCTTTCCTTTGCTGCACACAGGCCGTCCCTGGCTGGCCTATTGGATCTTCCCCTATCCTAACACCCTCGGCCTGTGGCCGCAGTTTCGCAGCCCCCTAGTGTGGGATGCCTTTGCCATCGGCACCTACGCCACCGTTTCGCTGATCTTCTGGTATATCGGGCTGATCCCCGATCTGGCTGCGCTGCGCGACCGCGCCCGCAACACCCCGGTGCGCCTCTTCTATGGGCTGCTGGCGCTGGGCTGGCGCGGCGCGGCCCACCACTGGCAGCGTTACGAAACCGCCTATCTGCTGCTGGCCGCGCTCGCCACGCCCTTGGTCGTCTCCGTCCATTCGGTCGTGAGCTTCGACTTCGCCGTATCGGTTATCCCCGGCTGGCATTCCACCATCTTTCCGCCCTATTTTGTGGCTGGGGCCATCTTCTCCGGCTTCGCCATGGTGCTGACGCTCCTGCTCCCGCTGCGCAGCCTCTACCGGCTGCAGGACTTCATCACCCCGCGCCACCTGGACAACATGGCCAAGGTCATGCTGGCGACCGGGCTGTTTGTCGCCTACGGCTATCTCACCGAAGCGTTCACCGCCTGGTATTCCGGCAACCCCGCCGAGCGATTCTGGCTCTTCAACCGCTCTTTTGGCCCCTACTGGTGGGCCTTTTGGGCGCTCATGGCGTGCAACGTCGTCGCCCCCCAGGCCCTCTGGTTTGCCCGTGTGCGCGTCACCCCGGTTCTGCTCTTTGCCGTCGCCCTGATCATCAATTTTGGGATGTGGCTGGAGCGTTATGTCATCATCGTGGTCAGCCTCCATCGCGACTATCTCCCCTCCTCCTGGGGCATCTATGCCGGAACGATCTGGGACCGCGCCACCTTGCTCGGCACGATCGGTTTATTCCTGACCCTGATCTTTATCTTTGTGCGCCTCCTGCCCATGATCTCGATCTTCGAGATGCGCCACCTACTCGACGAAACCCAGAAACAGGGCGCGGCCAAAGGGGACGCAGCGCGCGCCGCAGAGACCGCATCCGCTGGCGGCGACGGCTCTACGCCTGCTTCGCTTCCCACCCGCGCCGGCCGCCCGCTCTACGGATTGATGGCCGAATTCGACAGTTCCGACGCCCTGGTCGACAAGGCGCGGCAGACCTATCGGGCGGGCTACCGCCGCATCTCGGCCTACAGCCCCTTCCCCGTCGAGGGGCTGGCCGACGCCATCGGTCTGCGCCCCACCCGCCTGCCCTATCTCGTCCTGCTCGGCGGCATCGCCGGCGCGCTGGGCGGCTATGCGTTGCAGTACTACGCCGCCGTCGTCGACTACCCGCTTAACATCGGAGGCCGCCCACTCAACAGTTGGCCCGCGTTCACGGTTGTCACCTTCGAAATGACGATCCTGGGCGCGGCCCTGGTCGCCGCGCTGGGCATGCTGCTGCGCAATGGGCTGCCGCAGCCCTATCATGCCGTGTTCAATGCGCCCCGCTTTCACCTGGCCTCCCAAGACCGCTTCTTCCTCTGTGTCGAAGCGCGCGACCCTAAGTTCGACCTCGCCCAGACGCGCCAGTTTTTGGAAAGCCTGGGCGCGTCGGAGATTGTCGCGGTCGAAGTCTAGCCCTGTATAGCGCCGGCTTGCATAGCATCGGACTTGTATCACACCGGAAGCGCCCTATGCCGAGATTGATCCAAGCGCGGTTCGCCCCGATTACCGGCCTTTTGTTCGCCCTCACCCTGCTGGCGGGCTGCGCCCTGAGCATGGCTGACCAGCCGCGCTATGAGCCGTTCGAAGCGAGCGCCTTCTTCGCCGACGGCGCATCGGCGCGCCCGCCCGTAGCCGGTACAGTGGCCCGCGGCCAACTCCAGACCGACACCCACTTTGCCACCGGCCGCATCGGACGCGACTTCGCCGAAACCTTCCCCTTCACCGTCACGCTGGAGACGCTCGAACGCGGCCACGAACGTTATGACATCTTTTGCAGCCCCTGTCACGGTCTGGTGGGCGAAGGCGACGGGCTGGTCACCGAGTATGGGATGCGCAAGCCCACCTCGTTCCACGACCCCGAACTGCGCGACGAGCCGCCGGGCTACTATTTTGCGCTGATCACCGGTGGCACGCGCGTCATGCCGAGCTACGCATCGCGCATCCCCCCCGCCGACCGCTGGGCCATCGTGGCCTATATCCGCGCCCTACAGTTGAGCCAGAACGCCGAACTCTCACAGGTGCCGGCAGATCAACTGCCCTTGTTACAGCAGACAGATATCATTACAAAATGACCTACAGCCGCCGCACTCACCATCTTCACAGGCCACATGCCTATGCATAAACAGCCTGCTCGCTCCACATCGCTAGATCGCCTCCAGCGCCCCGCCCTGCTTGTCGCTCTGGCCGGGTTGGTATTGGCCGCTCTGGGCGCGTGGGTCGATTTGCGCCAGTTCTGGCGATCCTACCTGCTCGCCTATCTCTTCTGGCTGGAGATCGGGCTGGGCTGCCTGGCGCTGGTCATGCTCCACCACCTGGCGGGCGGGCGCTGGAGCGCGCGCATCCGCCGCATCATGGAGACCGGCGCGCTGACCCTCCTCCCGATGGCCCTCCTCTTTCTGCCGCTGCTCCTCGGCCTGGCTGCGCTCTATCCGTGGGCGGACCCTGGCTGGATGCAACACGACGAGATCGTGCAGCAGAAAGCCGCCTATCTGAATGTGCCCTTCTTTATCGCCCGCGCTGTGGTCTACTTCGCCGTCTGGGCAACGCTGGCCTGGCTCCTCCACCGCTGGTCGCTGGCCCAAGACCGCGGCGACCCCGCAGCGACGGCGCGCATGCGCCGCCTAAGCGCGGCAGGCATGATCCTCTACATGCTGACCGCGACCTTTGCCGGCTACGACTGGCTGATGTCGCTCGAACCGGAATGGTTTTCGTCGGCCTATTGATGTCGCTCGAACCGGAATGGTTTTCGTCGGCCTATGGGCTGATCCTGATCAGCGGCCAGGGGGTCGCGGGGCTGGCGCTGGCGGTCATCGGGCTGCGGCTGCTGGCTGCGCGTGTCGATGGCGGCTCAGATTGGACGGAGTCCTTTAACCATCTCGGCAACTTGCTGTTGGGCTTTGTGATGATCTGGGCCTATCTGGTCTTCTCACAGTTTTTGATCATCTGGTCGGCCAATATCCCGGAAGAGGCGATCTGGTATGTGCATCGCAGCCAAGGTGGCTGGCTGGCGGTCGCCATCGCCCTGATCGCCGTTCATTTTGCCGTCCCCTTTGTCGTGCTGCTTTCACGCCGCGTCAAGCGCAGAGCGCAGGCCCTGACCGTGCTGGCCGTGGTTCTCCTGCTGGCCCGTCTGCTCAACTTGATCTGGCTGATCCTGCCCGCCTTCCATCCGCAGGGGGGCACGCTGCACTGGCTGGACCTGGCGCTGGTGCTGGGATTGGGCGGCCTATGGGCCGCGGCCTTCACCTGGTTCTGGGCGGGCCAAGCGGCCTTGCCGCGCCGTGACCCGCACCTGCTGGGTCTGGAACCAGCCGACCTCCCCGCGCCGCCCGCGCCCTGAGAGGTCAGAGAAACCAACTATGACCGATTCCCGACCCGATCCGACACCCACGGCCGGCAAACATCTAGGGCTGGGCTGCGCCGTCGTCTTTGCGCTGCTCCTGCTGGGGCTGCTGGGCGCAGCCTTTTTCTGGGGGCCAAACCTGGCGCAGCGCCTGGCCGGCAAGACCGGCAACACACCCCTGCCTTTTGAAGATGAGACCTCCCCGGAGCATGTCGCCGAGGTCCGCACCCGCGCCGCCGAACGGCTGAACAGCTATGGCTGGGTCGACCAAGAGGCGGGCATCGTCCACATTCCCATCAGCCAGGCGATGCAGTTGATCGCGGCCGCCGGGCTGCCGGTCGGCGAGCCGACGCCCGCGGCCGCCGCTCCCACGGGCACGCCTGCCGCCAGCAGCGCGGACGAACCGCCCGTCGACCTCAGCCATGTCACCTACGAGGCGGACGTGCTACCGATCTTCCAGGAATATTGCGAAGAGTGCCATGGGGCCGAAGACCCCGAGGAAAATCTGGAGCTGACGCGCTACCGCACGGCCATGGCCGGCTCGCAGAACGGCCCGGTGATCGAACCCGGCGACCCGGACAACAGCTATCTGGTCAAACAGATCGTCGAAGGCAAAATGCCCAAAGACCGCGACCCTTTGCCGCAGCGCGATATCGACATCATCATCGCCTGGATCAAAGCCGGCGCGCCGGAGAAATAGCGAACTAGGGTTCACAACCTCCCTAAAAAACTCCCAGGAAGCCCGATCGGGCTTCCTGGGAGTGAGACTGCATCGGTTGAGGCAATGACCCTAG
>QEUY01000425.1 GCA_003577365.1 Chloroflexota bacterium
ATCTCAGCCGCCCCTCGGGCCGCACGCGGCGGCCACCCCCTTCAACCAACATGAATCATCCAAAAGAGTTGACCGGCACGTGCGGACGTGCCGGTCGGTCGGGGTGGTATGCTCATTTCGCCGCCAGCTTGTCGATTGGCGGTGCGGTCTCTAGCGCGTGGCCTGCTCGTTGATCGCCACAGGGCTGCCCTGGCCGGTCGCCAGCGCCGTCAGCAGTTTGTCAGTCTCGCCCTCCTGGTCCAGGATCCGCTGCAGCATATCTACCGCCTGCGTGTAGCCCAGGTTCTGCGCAAAGGTGCGCGCCGAGCCATAGCCGGCGATCTCGTAATGCTCGCATTTCTGGGCCGCCGCGATCAGCGCCGCATCCTTCACCTTGCTGTCGCCGCGCTTGCCGATCACTTCCTTCCCTTCTTCGATCAGCCCTTCCATCCCCTTGCATTTGTGGCCGCCGGCCTTTTCGTTCATGCCGGTCAGCAGTTGCTCAACCGTCTGCATATGCCCCTGGGTCTGCTCCAGATGGTTCTGGAACGCCTGCTTGAGCTGTGGGGTGGAGGCGGCCTCGGCCAGCTTGGGCAGCGCCGCCACCAACTGCTTCTCCGCGCTGTACAGATCATTCAGTTGGTCGATAAACATATTTTCAAATGAATTGAGACGCATGATCCGGTTCTCTCCTTTTGGATGCTCAGGCCGCCTGGGCGGACCTGCCTTGCTGTCGTCGCTATCTTCTGCCGGCGCGCTGGCCGGTTGCCTGGCCTCAGGATAGTCCGGGCACGGCAGTACGCCAACAGATCGGGATAGAAGCGCTGGATACGCGCTGGGATAGAGCGCCTGCGGCGACGCCAATCAAAAACCGGCTGGCATCTCTAGGATGCCAGCCGGTCAACGCAAGCGCCTGCTCAATGTTTCAGCGCGCGCAGCGCCTCAAAGTGGCGCTTCTCCTCGTCACTCAGCCGGGTCGGCAGCGTGACCTCGACCACGGCGTAGAGGTCGCCGCGCTGATCCGGGTGGCGCAGTTCGGGCATGCCCAGCCCGCGCAGCCGGAAGGTCTTGCCGTTCTGCGTACCCGCCGGGATGGTCAGCATCACCGGGCGATCCAATGTGGGGACCTGGACCTCGCCGCCCAACACCGCCGTGTAGAGGTCCACCGGCACCGTCACGCGCAGGTCGTCGCCCTCGCGCGTAAACCGGCTGTCGGGTACGACGTTGACGCGCAGATAGAGATCGCCGCCCGCCGCGCTGCCGCGCATCCGCACGCGCGACCCGGTCTTGACCCCGCGCGGGATATTGACCTCCATGCGTGTGCCGTCTTCGGTCTGAAGGGTGCGCGTGGTGCCGTGATAGGCTTCGTCCAACGTCACATCCACCGGCACATCGGCGATCTGCGGCTGGGATGTGCGCGTCTCATAGCCAAAGCGCGGGCCTGCGCTGCGCGCGCCGCCCATGCCGCCCCCCACGTTGCCGCCTAGCCCGCCGCCAAAGAGCGCATCAAAGAAGCTGGAAAAGCCGCCCGCGCCTGCGCCGCCCATGCCGCCAAACATCTGCTCGAACTCTTCCGGCGTCACCGTGCGCGTATAGGTTCCACCTCTGCCGCCCATGCCGCCCGCGCTGCCGGCCCAGTTGCCCCAATCGAAATCTTCGGGCCGGCCCCCGGCGCGCGCATACTGTTCCCACTGCGAGCCAAAGCGGTCATACTTGCTGCGCTTGTCCGGGTCGGAGAGCACCGTATAGGCCTCGTTGATCTCCTTGAACCTGGCCTCGGCTTGCTTATCGCCGGGGTTTTTATCCGGGTGATACTGCTGGGCCAGCTTGCGAAAGGCCTTTTTGATCTCCTTTTCGTCAGCATTCTTGCCGACCCCAAGGATCTGATAGTAGTCCTTATAGTCCATTGGGTTGTTCATCTACCCTTTCTAAGCATTCACCAACACGCGCGCCGGACGCAGCAGCTTATCCCTTTCCATATAGCCTGTCTGCACCACCTCGGCGACTGCGCCCGCCGGCACAGCGTCGGTGTGGATGCGCCCTACGGCTTCGTGCAGGGTGGGGTCAAATGGCTGCCCCAGCGCCGCGATCGGCTCGACGCCGTAGCGGCGCAGCGTATCTAAAAAGGCCTGATAAGTGGCCTCGATATTGCGTAGAAAATCGCGTGCCTGCTCGCCTTCCAGATTTTCCCCATGGCGCAGCGCCATCTCCAGATGGTCGGCCAGGGGCAGCATATCGCGCAGGATGGCGTGGCGCGCCTCGGCAGTCTCCAGGTCGAAGCGCTGCTCCCAGCGGCGGCGCAGATTGTCAAAATCGGCCTGCAGGCGCGCATAGCGCTCGCGCCAGGTGATGCCTTCGCCGTCGGCCTCAGGTTGGCCGGCGGGCTGAGCGGCACGATCCTGCTGTTGCAGCGCCGCCTTGGCCCACACCAGCTCCGCTTCAAGCTGCTTGAGATCCGCGCCCTGGCGCTGCAGCGCCTCGTCTTTGATCGCCAGTTCACGCCCCTTATCGGCCAGTTGGCGCTCTTTGTCGGCCAGCTCGCGCTGTTTCTGCGCCAACTCCTGGGCCTGCTGTTGGGTCTGCGCCTGTAATTCCTGATAGGCCTTGACGACGGCCTGATAATCATCCAACGTAGGCCGGGGTGTTTGAGGGCCAGGCATCGCCCGCCGCCGTCCATAAGGATTGTTATAATAGTTCATGCCATGGCCTCCGCTCTCCGTCCAGTATCGTCTGTCCAGTGTACTCTGTTCCGAACTCTCCAGCCAAGCGGGCGGAGCTTGCGCCCCGCCCGCCGTCCGATCTTCTGATAGTTCTCGGTGTCGTAGGGGCGGTTTTCCAACCGCCCGCCCGCTAGACCTGGCGGTACTCGCCCTCGACCACGTCGTCGGCGTCACCGCTGCCATTGGCAGCGCCGCCCTGCGGCCCGGCTGCACCATCCGGACCCGCCTGCTGATACATCTGCTGGGTCAGTGCGTGGCTGGCCTGCTGCAGTTGCTCAGTCAACTGGCGAATGCGGCTGAGGTCTGTCGTGTTGATCGCAGACTTCAGATCTTCGATGGTCCGCTCAATCTGGCCGCGGTCGTTGACCGGAACCTTATCGCCCAAATCCTTCAGCGACTTCTCTGTCACATAGATCAGGTTGTCCGCACTGTTGCGGGCCTCGGCCAAGTCGCGCTGCGCCCTGTCCTCGCTCTCGTGGCTCTTGGCCTCGCGCACCAGGCGCTCGACCTCGTCCTTCGACAGGTTGGTAGACGCCGTGATCTTGACGCTCTGCTCCTTGGCCGTGGCCTTGTCCTTGGCCGTCACATGCAGAATGCCGTTGGCGTCGATGTCAAAGGTCACCTCGATCTGCGGCACACCGCGCGGCGCAGACGGGATACCATCCAGCCGGAAGTTGCCCAGCGTCTTGTTGTCGCCCGCCATGGGCCGCTCGCCCTGCAAGATATGGATATCCACCGCGGTCTGGCTGTCCGCCGCCGTGCTAAAGACCTCCGTCTTCTTGGTCGGGATCGTGGTGTTGCGCGGGATCAACACAGTCATCACGCCGCCCAAAGTCTCCAGACCCAGGCTCAACGGCGTCACGTCGAGCAGCAGCAGGTCGCTCACCTCGCCGCCCAAGACACCGGCCTGCAGCGCCGCGCCGACCGCCACCACCTCGTCGGGGTTCACCCCCTTGTGCGGCTCCTTGCCCGTCAACTGGCGCACCAACTCCTGGATCATGGGCATACGGGTCGACCCACCGACCAGCACCACCTCGTCCAAGTCGGCAGCCTTTGTGCCGGCATCCTTCAGCGCGTTCTGGAAGGGCTGCTTGCAGCGCTCCACCAGGTCGGCGGTCAACTGCTCGAACTTGCTGCGGGTCAGCGTCATCGCCAGGTGTTTCGGCCCGCTGCTGTCCGCCGTAATAAAGGGCAGGTTGATCTCGGTCTGCGGGGTGGACGAAAGCTCGATCTTGGCCTTCTCCGCCGCCTCACGCAGCCGCTGCAGCGCCTGACGATCCTGGCTCAGGTCAATCCCCTGTTCCTTCTTGAACTCCTCGAACAGCCAGTGCACAATGCGCTCATCCCAGTCGTCACCGCCCAGGTGGGTGTCGCCGTTGGTGGATTTCACCTCGATCACGCCGTCGCCCACTTCCAGCACGGAAACGTCGAAGGTGCCGCCGCCCAGGTCGAAGACCAAGATGGTCTCGTCGCTCTTCTTATCCAGCCCATAAGCCACCGCCGCGGCGGTCGGCTCGTTGATGATGCGCAGCACTTCCATGCCTGCAATCTGGCCGGCGTCCTTAGTCGCCTGGCGCTGGCTGTCGTTGAAATAGGCCGGCACGGTGATGACCGCCTGCTTCACTTCCTCGCCCAAATAGGCTTCGGCGTCCCGCTTGAGCTTGCCCAGGATCATCGCGCTGATCTCCTGTGGCGTGTAGACCTTGCTCTTGACAGGCACCGACACACGCGCATCGTGATGCGGC
>QEUY01000426.1 GCA_003577365.1 Chloroflexota bacterium
CCTGCCCTTCCCCGATGGCTCGTTCGACCTGGTGACCACGCGCTACAGCGCCCACCACTGGCCGCGCCCGGTCACCGCGCTGCGCGAGTTTCGCCGCGTGCTGCGCCCAGGGGGCAGGCTGCTGCTCGGCGATGTGGTCTCGTTCGACGACCCCACGCTCGACACCCATTTCCAAGCAATCGAACTGCTGCGCGACCCGTCGCATGTGCGCGACCACACCATCGCCGAATGGCTGACCCTATTGGAGACGGCAGGCTTTCGCGCCGAGGTCGCCCATACGTGGGAGATCCACATCGACTTCGCCGCTTGGATCGCACGCATGGCAACGCCTGCTCCGTCGGCAGCCATGATCCGCACGCTGCTCGCCAACGCCCCGGCAGAGGTGCGCGCCGCGCTGCGCGTCGAACCCGACAGTTCGTTCTATATGCAGTGCGCGCTGCTGCGCGGCATCACCCGCCGCGGCTGATCTGCCGATGCCTGCGCCTCTATCGACGCCCATGGCGACATCAACAGCAACTTCGACAGCAGCCTCAACAGCAGCCTCAACAGCCGCATCCAGATCCACACGCCGCGGCGATTTTCTCGCCGGGGCGCGCGCCGGCACACCGCTGATCGTGGCCTCGATCCCGTTTGGCATCATCTTTGGGGCCGTCGCCGCCACCGTGGGTCTGACACCGGGCGCGGCGGCGGCCATGTCCGCCTTTGTCTTTGCCGGTTCGGCCCAGTTTGTGGCCGCAGGGCTGGTCGGAGCACAGGCGGGCGCAGGGATCATCATCCTGACCACCTGGATCGTCAACCTGCGCCACAGCCTCTATGCCGCCACGCTTGTCCCCCACATGCGCCATCTCTCGCAGCGCTGGCTGGCTCTCCTGGGCTTCCTGCTCACCGACGAGGCGTTTATGGTGGCGATCCGCCGCTACAGCGCGCCCGACCCCTCGCCCTTCAAACACTGGTACTATCTAGGCGTCGCAGCCACCATGTATGTCAACTGGCAGGTGTGGACGGCGGTCGGCATCTGGGCGGGCCAGACAATCCCCAACCCGCGCGGCTGGGGGCTGGATTTCGCCTTCCCGCTCACCTTTCTGGGAATGCTCGTCCCGCTGCTGCGCGGCCGGGCCGTAATCGCCTGTGTGCTGGCGGCGGGCAGCGCCGCCATTGCTCTGCGCGGCCTGCCCCACCATCTGGGGCTGATCGCAGCGGCGCTGGTGGGCGTCTTGGCCGGCGTCGCCGCCGAACGGAGCCAGGCCCCGCAGCGCCGCACCCAACCGGAAAGCCCGCCCACCCGATGATCACCGCCTGGGAACTCCTGCTCGTCGCCGGTATGACGCTTGTCACCTTCGGCGTGCGCTATCCCGTCTTGGCGCTCGTCAGCCGCGCGCCGCTGCCGCGCGCCCTGCTCGATGCGCTCAAGTTCATCCCCCCCGCCGTCCTCACCGCGCTGATCCTCCCGGCCTTGCTTGCCCCCGACGGCGGCCCCCTGCGCATCAGCCTGACCAATGCGGCCCTGGTGGCGGGCAGCGTCGCTGCCCTGGTGGCCTGGCGCAGCCAGAATCTACTGCTGACCTTGGCCGCGGGCATGGCGGCACTCTGGCTCTGGCGCTGGCTGTTGAGCCTGGCCCTTTTTGCCGCCTAGCCAGGCGAATTCAGGGCGCAATTCCAGAAGCATCTCCGATATTTTTCGACACGGCTAAATTCAAATAGTATACTGAAGGCGGCGAGGTGCGCGTCTTGGTACGCGCCGCGCCCAATCAGTGGACCTTTCAGAGGGCCTGGCGTCTCTCTGTGTAGTCAATAGAAACCATTCACCGCAAGGTGACCGGCATTGTTTTGCACCTCTGTGCATAGACCTTATCCAGATAGACCTCATCCAAGGTCAATCTAAGGTCAGAATTCAAGGTTAGGAGAGTTTTATGGAGCAAACTGAACAAGCGAATAGCCAAGGCGGCAGCCGTGCCCAAGAAAGCTCGGCCCTCCTGCGCGTGATCCCGTTGGGCGGGCTGGGCGAGATCGGCAAAAACATGGCCGTGCTCGAATCGGGCGAGAATCTGTTGATCATCGACGTGGGGCTGATGTTCCCCACCATGGATATGCACGGCATCGACATTGTCATCCCCGATGCACAGTATGTCTTTGACCGGCTGGACTGGGTGCGCGGCATTATCCTCACCCACGGCCATGAAGACCACATCGGCGGCCTGCCCTACCTGATGGAGCAGGGGCTGCAAGGGCCGATCTACGCCACGGCGCTCACACGCGGTCTGCTCGAAGGCAAACTGCGCGAGCACAAACTCCTGGGCGAAGCCGACCTCCACACGGTCACCGAAAACGACGTGATCGAGCTTGGCCCTTTCACCGTCGAGTTTTTCCACACCTGCCACAGCTTTCCCGACAGCGTCGGCGTTTCGGTGATGACCCCCGCCGGGCGCGTCATCCACACCAGCGACTATCGCTTTGACCCCACGCCGGTGGACGACAAGCCTACCGAAACAGGCAAACTGCGCCGCTGGGGCGATGAAGGTGTGCTGCTGCTGATGGCCGACAGCACCAACGTCGAGCGCGAGGGCACCACCCCCAGCGAGCGCACCGTCGAAACCATGCTGGAGCGCACCTTTCCCCAGGCCCAAGGCCGCATCCTGCTCGCCACCTTTGCCAGCAACCTGGGCCGCGTCCAGCAGATCATCAACGTGGCGCGACGCCATGGCCGCCGCGTGGGTGTGGTGGGGCGCTCCATGGTCAACAACGTCAAGATCGCCATCCAGTTGGGCTATCTCGACATCACGCAGGAAGAACTGCTGACGCCGCAAGAGATGGAGTCGCTGCCCGCGCGTGAGGTCGTGATCGTCGCCACCGGCAGCCAGGGCGAGCCGACCAGCGCCATGGTGCGGATGAGCCTGGGCGACCACCGCCAGATTTCGCTGCGCGAGGGCGATACCGTCATCCTCAGCGCCATGCCCATCCCCGGCAATGAGGAGCTGTTCAACCGCACCGTGGACAACCTCTTCCGCCAGGGCGTCGACGTGCTCTATCACGAACTGGGCGATGTCCATGTCAGCGGTCACGGTGGGCGTGAAGACTACGAGCACATGCTCGATCTAGTCCGGCCCAAGTATTTCATTCCGGTGCATGGCGAGTATCGCCACCTGGTGCTGCACAGCCGCCTGGCCGTACGCAAAGGGGTAGCGCCGCCCAACGCCTTTATCCTGGAGGACGGGCAGACGGTCGAGTTCGACTACTTCGGCGCCGAGAACGATATCGAAGCGCGCCTGGGCGAGCAAGCGCCCGCCGGCCACGTCTTTGTCGATGGTCTGGGCATCGGCGATGTCGGCAACGTCGTGCTGCGCGACCGCAAACACCTGAGCGAAAACGGCTTTATCGTCTGCATCCTGGCGCTCGACGAGTTCGACGGCGAAGTCCTCTATGGCCCGGAGATCATCAGCCGCGGCTTTGTCTATATGCGCGAGAATGAAGACCTGATCAAGCGCGCCCAAGACGTGGTGCGCAAGACGATCAAAAAGCGCGCCCCGCAGCAGGTCATGGAAGAAAAGATCAAAGACGCGCTCGCCAACTTCACCTACAAGGAAATTGGCCGTCGCCCAATGGTGCTGCCGCTCGTCATGGAAGTATAGCACCCGCTGGCGCGGCGCTCGTCGACGACCCGCCTCCGCAGCCGGCGCTGCGGGGGCGTTTTGTTGGCGGCGCTGCCCAGGAAATCGCCCCGCCGGTTGCGGCAGGCCGGGCGTAATGGTATACTGGCCCTGAACGTTTGTTCGAATGGTGGCACGCTGTTCCCTGCATCACACAGTCTATGGCACAAAAACGCCGCTCACGAAAATCATCGCGCCGCGTCGACCCGATCGACCAGTTCATCAACGCCATGGCCCGGCCCGAGGTCGCCGGGCTGCTGCTGATCCTGCTCTCGGTCTTCACGCTGCTCAGCCTGCTGACCGGCAGCCGCGGCGAGATCACCGTCTGGTGGATCGGCCAGCTTGAGCGGCTGGTCGGCATGGGCGTCTGGGGGCTGCCGCTCGTCACCGCCGCCCTGGGGCTGTGGATCGTGATCCGCGCCATCGAACGCATGCCCGACCTGCCCTGGCAGCGGCCTGCGGGCTTCGCCGTGCTCTTCCTCGTCTATATAGTCGGCGCGGCGCTGCTGGTGGATCATGGCCGCGTGGCCGCGGGCGGACTACTCGGCGCAGAGTTGGCGACGCGGCTCTATGACTCCGTGGGGCTGTGGGCGGCTTGGTCGGTCGTCACCTTTGCCGGCGTCATCGGCGTGGTGCTGCTCACCGGCCGCCTCTTGCTCGACGGCGCGCAGGAGGCCGCCAATCTCTTGCAGGAATGGGTTGAAGAGATGCGTTTCCGGCGGCGTGCGCCGGTCATGCGCCCTCCCCTGCCGATCCCCTCCGGCGAACTGCCGTGGTGGAAGCGCCTGCGCGAGCG
>QEUY01000427.1 GCA_003577365.1 Chloroflexota bacterium
TCGTTCATCTCGCCCAGCCCCTTATAACGCTGTTCAATGCGCACATTCTCGTCGCCCAAGTCCTGGCGCAGTTTGAGCAGCGCGGCGTCATCATAGACGTAGTCGCTGATGCGCTTGCGTTTGCCGTTCTCCATGCGCGTCACCCCCACCCGGTAGAGCGGCGGCTGCGCGATGTAGAGATGCCCCCCCTCCACCAAGTCGGGCATATAGCGGAAGAAGAAGGTCAGCAGCAGCGTGCGGATGTGCGCGCCGTCGACGTCGGCGTCGGTCATCAGGATGATGCGGTGATAGCGCAGCCCCTCCAGCGAGAAGTTCTCGCCGATGTTGGTGCCCAGCGCCGTGATCAACGCCTGGATCTCCTTGTTGGCGAGCGCCTTGTCGAGGCTGGTCTTTTCAATGTTGAGGATCTTGCCGCGCAAGGGCAGGATCGCTTGGAAACGCCGGTCGCGGCCCTGCTTGGCCGTGCCGCCGGCGCTGTCGCCCTCCACGATGTAGATCTCGCACTCCTTGGGGTCGCGGCTGGAGCAGTCCGCCAGCTTGCCGGGCAGCGTCAGGCTTTCCAGCGCGCTCTTGCGGATCACCAGATCGCGCGCCTTGCGCGCCGCCTCACGCGCGCGATAGGCTGTGCGCGACTTCTCGACGATCTGGCGGGCGTCGCGCGGGTTCTCCTCCATCCACTGCCCCATGGCCTCGGCCACGGCATTTTCCACATGATAGCGCACTTCGTTGTTGAGCAGCTTGAGCTTGTTCTGCCCTTCGAACTGAGGCTCCAAGACCTTCACGCTGACGATGGCGGTCATGCCCTGGCGCGTGTCGTCGCCGGTAAAGTTCGGCTCGCTCTCCTTCAAGAAGCCCTGTTTGCGCGCATAGTCGTTGATCAAGCGCGTCACCGCCGTGCGCAGACCGGTCAGGTGGTTGCCGCCGTCGGGCGTGTTGATCGTGTTGGCAAAGGCAAAGACCGACTCCGAAAAGCCGTCCGTATACTGGATGGCGGCCTCGACCTGCGTCGTCTCGACCTCCATATCCACATAGATCGGCTCATGCAGGACCGTGCGGTTCTTGTTCAGATAGCGCACAAAGGACTTGACGCCGCCTTCGAAATGGAAGTTGATCTCACGGATCGGGTCGGGGCGCTCGTCGATCAGTGCAATATCCACCCCGCGCGTCAAGAAAGCCATCTCACGCAGCCGGGTCGACAGCGTGGCATAGGAGTATTCCAGCACCTGGAAGATGGTCTCATCGCGCAGGAAGGTCTGGGTCGTGCCCGTGTCGCCAGGGTCGCAAGTCCCAATCACCTCGACCTCGGTCACCGGGACGCCGCGCTCAAAACGCTGGCGATAGATCTTGCCGTCGCGTTTGATCGTGCTTTCCATCCATGTGCTGAGCGCGTTGACCGCGCTCACGCCCACGCCGTGCAGCCCGCCGGAGACCTTGTAGCCGCCGCCGCCAAACTTGCCGCCGGCATGCAACTTGGTCATGACCACGGTCAGCGCGGGCAGGCCGGTCTGCTTCTGAATATCGACGGGGATGCCTGCGCCGTTGTCCTCCACGCTGACGCTTTCATCCTTGTGGATGGTGATCACGATGCGGTCACAGCGCCCCTGCATGGCTTCGTCGATGGCGTTGTCCACCACCTCAAAGACCATATGGTGCAGCGCCTTGGCATCCGTACCGCCGACGTACATGCCGGGCCGGCGGCGCACCGCCTCCAGCCCTTCCAACACCTGGATCTGGTCGGCCCCGTAGACGACGTTTTGATTCCTCGCGTTTGCCACAAATTCCTCCCCAAGAAAATGAACCGCAAAGGGCGCAAAGAAGAAGGCAGCAGGCAGATAGAGAGTAGGGTGCAGAAGCAGACTTTCGGACGACATGCTCTTTTCTCTGTCCCTACTGCCTACTCCCCTCCTCTCTTTTTCTGGCCTTTGCGTTCTTCGCGTCCTTTGCGGTTAACCCGCCTTCTCCCCGCGCAGGACGCGCGTGCGATAAAAGACCAAGAGCGCCATGGCGAGGCCGCTGCCGATATAGGCATAGATGACGATGGCCGCCACGATCCCCAGCGGCGACCAGGTCGTCAGCCGGGCCGCCAGCAGCGCCACGCCCGCCAAAATTACATTCGACAGCACCACAAACCCCAGCGTGGCCCAGAAGTTGTTGCGCACCAGCATAAAGCTTTGCGCCACGGCCAGATGAATGGGCAGGTTGTCCAACACCAAGGCAGCCGTTACGAAAAAGAGATAGAAAAACAGAACCAGCACCGCCCCGCTGAACAGCACCATCAAGAACGACCCCAGCAGGGGGCTGAACAAACTCATCATGGCCGTCGCCACCAGCGCCGGGATCGCACCCGCGGCCAGCAAAACCAGCAAGAACAACAGATAGAGCACCACCATCACCCACTGGCGCGCCACCGTCTGGACAAAGCTCCCCGGGTCGCTTGCCTTGGGCGCACTGCCCAAGGGCAGCCGCTGCGCCAGCAGATTCATATAGACCACGCCGATCAACAGCCCCAACAGCCCAAAGCCGCCCAACAAGCCAAAGGCAGCCAGAGGGTGGTCGATCTCCAAAATGCGCCCCTGTGACACCGGCCCCAGCGTCGCCAGCAGGCTCGGCACATGCAGCAGCGAGGAGTTGACCAACATCTCCAGCAGGTTCGAGCGTTGGCCGCCGGCGGCTAACTGCTCGCTCACCTGCCGGCTCAACGCCGCCATATCGGCGGGCAGACCTTCGAGCGTCGTGGCGCTGGCATAGAAGGCCGCCACCTGGCGCATCAACGGCGCGATGCTCAAGCGCGGCGCAAGCCACAAAAGCAGATCCAATAACACAGGCACCAGCAGCAGTTCTAGCCGCCGGCCCAAAAAACGGTAGCCTGCCGATAGGCTGTCGATAACACCCAAGAGTCTCCCCATTTCTCTGGTGCGGCGCACTAGATCAGACGATTTAGTATATCACATCGGTGCGAAATCTCCGAACTTGGGGGGGCACAGATCGGAACATTCGTTCGGGACAGAGGGCGCGCCATGCCGGGCGGGTTGACGTGCATACGCCGCCTCCGCTACAATCGGAGCGCCAACGGATTCGAGGTGTGTCGTCTATTACTGGCTAGACAAGTTGCGGCGCGGCAGGACCACTCCATCGGTCGCGATGGGCAGAACGTCCCTTTCGCCGGACGCGCGCGTCCGCAGGAGATGCAGACCACACCATGAATCCGCTCATCACTGACTCTCTACCTCACCAGGCGGCGGCTCAGCGGGCCTGGGCTGAGGTTACCACCAGCGAGGCATCTACTATGACGTCGCTTGTCATCGAAGGCGGCTACCCGATCCAAGGTACGATCCGGCCCATTGGCAATAAAAACGCTGCGCTGCCCCTGCTCGCCGCCTGTCTGCTGACCGATGAACCGGTCACCCTGCACAACGTGCCCACGATTGGCGACGTGGACACCATGCTCGCCATCCTCCAACAGTTGGGCGTCGAGGTGAGCAAGCAGGGGGACAGCGTCACCCTCTGCGCGCGCGGCGTCGACCGTCACGAACCCGACGAGCATCTCTTCGCCCAGATCCGCGGCTCGCTCACGTTGATGGGGCCGCTGCTGGCGCGCCACCAACAGTTCAGCGTCAGCACCGCGGCGGGGGGCGATTACATCGGGCGGCGGCGCATCGACACCCATATTCAGGTGCTGGAAGGGCTGGGCGCAAAGCTCAACGTCAACGGCAAATTCAGCCTGCACGCCAATGGACGGCTGCGCGGGGCTGACATCCTGCTCGACGAGACGTCGGTCACCGCCACCGAAAACGGTGTCATGGCCGCGGCGCTGGCCCAAGGGACCACGATCCTGCGCAACGCCGCCAGCGAACCGCATGTGCAGGATGTCTGCCGCTTGCTGGTCGCCATGGGCTGCCCGATCGAGGGCATCGGCAGCAACACGCTGGTGATCCACGGCCAAGAGCGGCTGGGCGGCGGCGAGATCTATGTCAGCCCCGATTTTGTCGAGGTAGGCAGCTTTATCGGTCTGGGCGCGATCACCCCCGGCGAACTGCGCATCGAAGGCGTCGTCCCCGACCATCTGCGCATGATGAACATGGTCTTTGCCGACCGGCTGGGCGTGCGCATGCATCTGGAACATTCCCCCTCGGCCCCGCCCGAACTGGCGCATACGCTGGTGGTCGAATCCAAGCAAGACCTGCGCATCCGCCCCGACTTTGGCGGCGCGGTGCCCAAGATCGACGATGCACCCTGGCCTGCTTTCCCGCCCGACCTGATGAGCATCGCGCTGGTGGCCGCTACCCAGGCGCACGGCACGGTGATCATCCACGAAAAGATGTATGAGAGCCGGCTTTATTTTGTCGATAAGCTGATCACGATGGGCGCGCAGATCATCCTCTGCGACCCGCACCGCGCCGTGGTGGTCGGCCCCAGCCGCTTGGTGGGCCAGCCGGTGA
>QEUY01000428.1 GCA_003577365.1 Chloroflexota bacterium
AACCCGGCCGAGTTGGACCTGTGGACGCGCGAGACCAGCGACGATGAATGGTTGATAGAGGAGGCAACCTACGACGCCGACCAACAGCACTATGTGGCGCGCCTGACCCACTTCAGCGGCGCTGCCATTGGCGATGGTCTCTCGGCCCGGGGCGAGATCCTGCCGACGCTGACACTCTTTGCCACCGACCGCGGCGCCGGGGCGGCCACGGTGCGCTACCCCATCGAGGCGCCCACGGGGTTGGGTGGCCAGTCACCAGAGCTGGCGCTGACCTATTCGAGTAGTGCAGTCGATGACTATCTGCTCCTCGGCGGCGATGATGACTACGTCAACCAGGCCCACTGGGCCGGCTATGGGTGGAATCTCGCTGGCCTCAGCTACATTGACCGTTCGGAGATCGGGTCGGCGAGCAGCATGGGCTACTACAGCATCGTGCTCAATGGGCTGCGCAGCCACATCAACGGCGGTCGCGACCCCAATGCCTTTATCGACCATGACTATTTCACCCGCATCCAACCCATTGAACCAAGCGCGGGCAACGGCAACTTCCACGGCTGGACCGTAACCGGCACCGACGGCACAGTCTACACCTTTGGCGGTACGGTGATCAACGGCAACTGGCCCACCACGGAAGCCAGCCGCGACACACCGCTGAGCCTGCACCTGCGCGCCAACCAGGCGCGCGTCTACGACCACTGGTATCTGAGCGAGGTGCGCGACCGGCTAGGCAACCGCATGACCTATCACTATGACGCCTACCGGGGGAGCATCAAAAACTGGAGCACCTGCGGCACCGGCTTTGGCAATGCGAACGACGTCTGGTACACGCGGGCGGTGTTGCCGCGCGAGATCCGCTGGAGCTACACCGACAGCACAGCGAGCAGTTACAAGATGCGCGTGCGCTTCATCTATTCCGGCGAGACGCGCGCCGATTATCAAGTTTCGGGCTACGACGACAGTTGCAAACAGCCGGTCTACACGCGCAAGAAACTGACCGACATCTATGTTGAGGCCAAAGAGAACGGCACGAGCAACTGGCTGGTGCTGCGGCGCTATGGGCTATCTGCCCTGGAAGAAGGCATCACCGGCTACCCCTGCGCCAGCCAGTGTGCGCCCAGTGGCGAACGCCACCTGTTGCTGGACAAGGTCAGCCACTACGGAAAGGGCGGCACGGGCACGCCGCTGCACGAATTCAAGTTCACCTACTATGCCGAGACGGCCATCGCCGGCGCCAATGCAGCCATGACCACCAACAATGTGCGGCTCCAAAAGGCCGACAACGGCTGGAACGGCTCGGTGGAATACAGCTATCAGGCGCGGCTGCTGTCGTCCACCGAGTGCAACTACAGCCTGGTCTGCACCGCCACCAACCAGGGCAACGAGCGGCGCTATCGCTTTGCCGTCAACCGCACCACGGCCCGCGATGGCCGCGGCTACAAGCTGATCACCGATTACAGCTATGCCAACCCCAAGATGCGCGGCGAGTTGCACGACGGCAATATCCACGCCCGCGAGTTTCTGGGTTATGAGACGGTCATTGCCACCAGCTATGCGACTGTGGCCGAAGCGCAGACACCCAGCACCGAACTACGCTATGAGGAGATGCGCTTCCACCAGGCCGCGGTCTCGCCTGATGTCAACAACAACACATTACCAGTGGCGCGAGACCCGCGTGCGGGCAAGCAACAATTTCGCACCGTGTGGAGCGAACCGACCAGCGCCTGCTCCGGCGCCCCCCGTTGCCCGCTGGAACACGTCTACAACAACTGGAACGCCCAGCGACGCACCGGCACCACCTGGAACGCATGGAACAACGAGCAGACCGGCCCCTTCTGGGCGCGGCTGGATCACACCAACCAGTGGGCCGGCAGCGTAGGCAAGCTGACCCGCTACTATTACAACGAGCCCCAGCAGAACAACAACCAGTTTGGCAACGTCACCGAAGTTCACGAATTGACCCACTATGAGACTGCGCTGGCCTACACTTCCTGGCAGAGCCGGGTGGCTAATAACACTCAGTTGACCCTACTGCGCAAGACGGTCACTGAGTATTACCCCAACATCACCGCCAACATTGTCAACAAACCGGCGCGGGTGCGCATCCTCAAGGCGGACAACACGTGTGTCTCGGAGGTGCGTTCGGTCTACGACAACGTCGACGGCCACTATCAGACCGCACCGACCAACGGTATCCTCAAAAAGAACGAGCAGGCGCTGAGCGCGTGCAGCAGCGCGCAATCCATCGGCCAGTACGATGGCGCCTGGGCCATCACCCGCTATGCCCACGACAGCTACGGCAACGTGATCACCGTCAACCGGGTGGGTGGGGCGACGAATGGATCACAGAACGATATCACCATGACGACTTACGATCCATTCTATAAGCTCTTTCCCATCGAGCAGTACAAGACCAACCTTCCGGTCCATCTCGTCAACGCCGGGTTGGCCTACAAGGAGACCGGCGCCTACTACGGCGTCAACCTGAGTCTGGGGGCGAGCGACACCAAGTACTACTGGGGCGCCATGGCCGAGCATTGTGCCGTCAACGGCGTCTGCACCCGCCAAAGCTACGACGCCTTTGGCCGGCCCCACCACCGCTGGGAGCGGGTGGCGCAGGGGGCAGCGTGGTGGAGCAACGGCGCTCAAGACACCAGCGCCAGCGTGCGCTGGGGTTACAGCGCGCCCAGCGGCAGCCAGACCGCCTTGATCGTCACCGAGTGGCGGGCGCCCCGTTGCTACGGCAACTTTGTGCGCCGCCACTATAACGGGTTGGGCCAGCTGATCATCGAACAGCGCCCCGACCAGTCGTGGCAGACAAGCGTTGACGGCTGCGGCGGCGCCGACCAGGGCCAGGAGATCGACACCTACTATGCCTATGATGCGCTGGGGCGACCCACCTGGACCTCGGCGCCCAAACTGGTAAGCCGCAGCGGCTACAACACCCGCACCGGCGACTGGAGCGTGGGCTACACCGCCACCAGCTACGACCGCATCGGCCGGCCCACGCAGATCACCACACCCAGCGGCGAGAACAGCTATTTCAGCTATAGCGGGCGCGCCAGCCACCACTACGGGCGCGACCGCGCCAAGGCGACCAACCAATCCCAGGCCTACAAGACGCTGCGCTGGCAGGAGCTGGACGAGTGGGGCTATCTGCGTTATCTGCGCAGCTACGAATACACCGGCAGCAGTTGGAGCCAGTACACCCAGGTGAGCCTGACCCACGATGTGCTGGGCAACCTCAAGACAGTCACCCACCCCGGCAGCCTCGGCGCCACGAACATGAGCTACGACCTGGGCGGGCGCAAGACCAGTATGAGCGACCCTGACCTCGGCGCCTGGACCTACACCTATGACCGCCAACACAAGCTGACCAAACAGACCGACGCCCGCAGCAAGACCATCTGTCTCTACTACGACACCTTGCAGCGGCTACAGGGCAAACACTTCCCCAGCAACGCCACCTGCCCCAGCCCGGGCGGCTATCCCGTCACCTATGGCTATGACGAGAACCACGGCGCCAACAACCGCAGCCTGGGCCAGTTGACCAGCGTCTGGAACAGCGGCGTCTATCCCAAACGGTTCTACTACGACGCCAAAGGCCGGCTCGAGCGCGAAGAGGTGACGGTCGTGGGCAACGCCACGGTCTTTATTACTCGCCACATCTATGACGACTACAACCGGCTGACGGTGCTGCAATACCCCGACAACAGCTATGTGCGGCAGACGTACAACAGCATGGGGCTACCCAACGTGCTGTGCGAGGCCACGCTGAGCGGTGGGGTCTTTAGCTGCACCGGTGGCGTGCGCATGGTAGATGGCTCCGTCACCGGCGGGGGCATCCCCAACGGCGTGGCCTATGACCACGCCGGGCGCGTCACCCAGATGCGCTTTCCCCAGGGCGGCAACCTCTGGCGCACTTATGTCTACGCACCGTTCAACCAGCAGAACAGCGACGGTGGCCGGCTCGACGCCATCTACGTGGGCACCACCACCGGCAGTTCACCCACCACCTATAACCGGGTGCAATTGAGCTACGACTACGACAGCTTTGGCAACCTTGCCCTTATGGGCGAAGGGTTCAACGGCAACGCGCCGGCCGTCCACAGCTTTAGCTACGACGCCCACAACCGCCTCACGCTGGCCTTTGGCCAGAATTACAGCTACGACAGCACCGGGCGGCTGACGGGCTACGAAGGGGCGAGCTACGGCTATGCCGCCGCCCCGGCCCACGCCGTCAACACCGTCGGCGGGGCGGACCGTTACGACTACGACGCCAACGGCAACATGACCATCCGCAACAAGGGGCTGAGCAGCCAGCAGACCTTGACCTGGGACCACGAGAATCGCCTCGCCAGCCTCACGGCTACGGGTATCAACGAGAGCTATCTCTATGATGATGCCGGCATCCGGGTCAAGAAGGTGAGCGGCAGCAC
>QEUY01000429.1 GCA_003577365.1 Chloroflexota bacterium
GATTGCCACGCTCAGCACACCTGCGTTTCAGAAATTGCTCGACCAGTGTGTCCACTGTGGGCTCTGTCTGCCCGCCTGCCCCACGTATACGCTCTTTCATACCGAGATGGACAGCCCACGCGGCCGTATCCAACTCATGGGTGCGGCGGCAGAAGGGCGGATCGACCTGGACGGCGCCTTTGGCGAGCACATCGACCTCTGTCTCGGCTGCCGCGCCTGCGAGACGGCCTGCCCTTCCGGTGTCCAGTACGGGCTGTTGCTGGAGACGGCGCGCGCGGCCCTGCTGGCCGAACGCCCCAGCGGGCGCTGGGAAAAGCTGGTGCGCTGGCTGAGCCTGCGCCAGTTGATCCCGCACCGCAACCGGCTGCGGCTGCTGGCCCGGCTGCTCGAATTCTACCAGGCCACCGGTCTGGCAGCGCTGGTAGACCGGCTCAAGCTCTTGCCTCCGCAGTTGCAGACGATGGCTGCGCTATTGCCACCCCTGGACACCCACTATCCCGACTACAGCCGCCCGGCGCCTGCTATCGGTGAGAAACGGGGGATAGTCGCTCTACTCCACGGCTGTGTGCAGGATGCATTTCTGAGCGGCGCCAACGCGGCCACTGTGCGGGTGCTCCAGCACAACGGCTATGAGGTGCATTTCCCCCCAACGCAGACCTGTTGTGGCGCAGCGCCGCTCCATATTGGTGAAAACGAGTTAGCCCGTAAGCTGGCCCGCCGCAATCTGGATGCCTTTGGCGAGCGCGACTACGATGCCATCCTTAACAATGCCGGTGGCTGTGGCGCCACGCTCAAAGAATATGCCCACCTCCTGGCCGGCGACCCGGTATATGGCGAAAAGGCACAGCGTTTTGTCAGCAAGCTACACGACATCAACGAATTCCTGGCCGGCCATCTGCACGCACCGCCGGCGCACCGGCTTGACCTGCGCGTCGTCTATGTGGATTCGTGCCATCTACGCCACGGGCAGAAGGTGGTGCGCCAACCACGCCAGTTACTCCGCTCCATTCCTGGTGTAATGTTGGTCGAACTCCGGCAGCCCGATATGTGCTGTGGCAGCGCCGGTGTCTACAATATCATGCAACCCGAAGCAGCCGGCCAGGTGCTCGCCGCCAAGATGGCCGACATCGCCGCCGCCCGGCCCGATGTCATCGTCACCACCAATACCGGCTGCCACATGCAGTTGCTCCAGGGCGTCAAACAGAGCGGGCTGCACGCTGAGGTCCTCCATCTGGTCGAACTGCTGGATCGGGCGTATAATAGTGGTTAGCATATTCGTCTGGCGAGGAGGTTGACCATGTCACCCGTTCGCTCGGTCAAAAACCAATACCTGGGCATCAACGCCCATCTACACAGCCAGTGGCAGGCCAAAGGCGGCTGGAAGGATTTTCATACCGCTCATATTGTATATTTGACAGCCGCGCTCAAGGCTCGCTTGCTACCAATGGGGTATACCGCCGGTATTGAACATTCACTGCAAATCCGGCGCAGCGAACTGAGTGAGGGACGGCCTGAGTCTGACATCATGGTCTATGATCGCGACCCCGTTCGCCCTCTCCTGCCGCCGGGTGGTCCAGCAGCCGTGGCAGAGCCGACGGCGTTTCCAGTGGCGGAACTGTTGGTCGATTACGAAGAGTTGAGCGAATACCGGGCGATAGGCATCTACCCAAGCACAACTCGCTTTGAGGGTGGCGAACCCGTGGCGTGGATCGAGCTGTTGTCGCCGTCCAACAAACTACAGGACTTGGGGCCCTATCGTGAACGCCGGCTTGACCTGATCAAGACGGGCATCGTCTATGTCGAACTGGATTATCTGCACGAGTCACCGCCCACCCTGAGCCGCATCCCCAACTATGCACGCGGGCGCCGCCGGAGACCACCCGTTGCCGGTGCGCATCCCTACCACATTCTGGTCATCGACCCGCGTCCGGAGTGGGCCAAGGGGTTTATGCTCAACTATGCTTTTGCCGTCGACGAGCCGTTGCCCCATGTGCGCATCCCGCTCAACGCCGGAGATGTGTTGGAGTTTGACTTTGGCCCACCCTATCACCACACGTTGGCAGAAACCTTTTTCGCCTACGAGAACGTGGATTATACGCAACTCCCGGCCAACTGGGATCGCTATGATGAGGCCGACCAGGCGCGCATCGCCGCTCGCATGGTCGCCGTGCTCGAAGCTGCTCGCGCCGGTATCGATCTGGAAAGTGGGCCTTTTCCAACCCACCCCCTGCCGCTTGACGAGGCGCTCAAACAGATCGAAACCCTGACCAGCGAACTTACCCAATCAGCAACTTGATCGCTCAATCTCCCATCGCCATGCCACCACACCCGCCTCTCCAACCGCTCGCGCAACTCTTTGAACCGCGCCAACTGGTTACCGACCCGGTCCAGCTTATCACCTACGAGGTCGACGCCGGCTTTGACCGCGGCAAACCCGACGGTGTCTTCTATTCCAGGTCTACAGACGACGTAAGCCGCATCATGCGCTGGGCGGGCGAGCAGAAGGTGCCGCTCATTGCCCGCGGCGCGGGCACGGGTCTCTCCGGTGGTGCCGTGGCCGAACATGGCGGGGTCATCATCGAATTTGCTCGCATGAACCGGGTCCTCGACTTCGACCCCGCCGGGCGCAGGGCCACGGTTGAGCCGGGCGTCATCAACCTGGCGCTCGATGCGCGGGTCAAGGAGGCCGGTCTCTACTACCCGCCCGATCCATCCAGCGGGCGCTCATCCACCATCGGCGGCAACCTGGGTGAAAATGCCGGTGGCCCCCACTGTTTCAAGTATGGGGTCACCACCAATTACATCACCGGATTGGAAGTGGTGCTGGCCGGCGGGCGGGTGGTGAAGTTTGGCGGGCGGGCGCTCGACTACCCCGAATACGACTTCACCGGGCTGCTCGTGGGCAGCGAAGGGACGCTGGGCGTGGTCACCCAGGTCGACCTGCGGCTGATCCGCAACCCGCCGGGGGTCAAGACGATGATGGCCTCGTTTGAATCGGTCGAACAGGCCGGCCATGCGGTTTCAGCCGTCATCGCCGCCGGGTTGGTGCCGGCCACGCTGGAGATGATGGACCAGAAGATCATGCGCATGATCGAAGAGTACGCCGCGCCGGGTCTACCCGTCGAGGCCGAGGCGGGGCTGATCGTCGAGGTCGATGGCTATCCGGCCAGCCTGGACAGCCAGATCGAGGAAGTCGCCGCTATCCTCACGCGGCACGGCGCCTACGACCTGCGCATCGCCCAATCCGAGGAAGAACGGCAGAAGATCTGGTATGGCCGCAAGAGCGCGGCCGGGGCGGTGGCTCGGCTCGCCCCTTCTTTCTACCTGGTGGATGTTACCGTGCCGCGCAGCCGGCTGGCCGATATGCTCGCCGCGGTGGACGAGGTCTGCCGGCGCCATGACCTGCGCACCGGCCATGTCTTTCATGCCGGCGATGGCAACCTGCACCCGCTCATCCTCTGCGACGCTCGCCAGCCGGAGCTGATGGCTCGTGTCTTTCAAGCGTGTGACGAGATCGTAGCGCTCTGTCTGGAACGGGGTGGCAGCATCACCGGCGAGCACGGTGTGGGCATCGAGAAACGCAAATACATGCCCGCTATGTACACCGGCGCCGAACTCTCAGCCATGCTCGACATCAAGACGCTGTTCGACCCCGACCGTCTGCTCAACCCCGGCAAGATTTTTCCCCCGGATCTGCCATTTCCACAACGAGAGATACCGGTGTTGCCCGCTGGCACGCTCTTTGCACCGGCCAGTGCTGCGGAAGCGGCCTCCGGGCTGGCGGCGCTCTCGCAAGACGGGAAGCGTGTCTACATCGGTGGCGCCGCCAGGGGAGGGACGGAGGCTGGCTCCTGCTGCCTCTCGACCGCCAACCTGCGCGGCGTGGTCGACTATGCGCAGAATGACCTCTATGTGACGGTCGGCGCGGGCACGCCCGTACAGGAGTTACAGACATTTCTGGCGCAACACAAGATGCAGGCGCCGCTGGCAGAACCCTGGGCAGACGCCACGGTCGGCGGGCTGGTGGCAGCTAATATCAACGCCCCACTGCGCATGCGCTACGGCGCGCTGCGCGATGTCGTCATTGCTATGACCGTGGCGCTGGCCGATGGCCGGGTCATCCGCACCGGGCGCAGTGTCGTCAAGAATGTGGCGGGTTATGACTTGACCAAAGTCTTGATCGGCTCGCACGGCACGCTGGGGTTGATCACCGATGTCGCGTTGAAGCTGATCCCGCAGCCGCGGGCGCAACGGACATTAGCCGTGCCGGTGGCCGATCTGCGCCAGGGGTTGGAGTGGGCCGGACAGTTGTTGCCACACTTGCTGGTTGCTTCGGGCCTGGTGCTGGCGCCGGGCGACACTGTCGCCGACGCCCCGGCTGCGCCTCATCACTTACTGCTGACCAGCGAGGGAGTACCCGAAGATGTACAGGCTG
>QEUY01000430.1 GCA_003577365.1 Chloroflexota bacterium
AGAAGCGCCGGTGACTGGCTCGGCAGCCGTGATCTCCTCGGCGTCAGTCACTTCCCCCATGCCGGTCACTTCCTCGGCGGCGCTGATCTCCTCCGCCGTGGTGAGCGTGTCCGTGCCGGTGAGTTCGGCGGTTTCCGTCACCGTACCCGTGGCCGCCTCCTCAGCAGGTTCTGCCGTGGGTTCCGCCGTAGGTTCCTCAGTAGGTTCTACAGTTGGGGCTTCGGCGGCTTTGATTGCGGTCGCCGTGGCCGCAGGCGTAGCGGTCGCGGCGGCGGGCCTGCCCGGCTGCAAGCGCGGCACCGGCGTCGGCACAGCAGTTGGCACAGTCGCCCCTGCCGGCGGAATGGTCAGCCTTTCCCCTTCGTAGAGCACCGAGCCGGAGCGGATCGAACCCGGGTTAGCCGCGCGCAAGAGGCTGACCGGGATGCCATATTGGGCGGCGATGCTGGCCCACGACTCCCCCGCCTTGACCACATGGGTCTTGTTTTGCGTGGGGGTGCTGGTGGGGATAAACAACTGCTCGCCGTTGATCAGCCAGCCGGTGTCGCGCACGGCGTCGGGGTTCGCCTCCTGGAGCTGCTCCACCGAGACGCCCGTCCGCTGGGCGACCGACTCCCACGTATCACCTTCCTGCACCGTGTAATGGTAGCCCGGCGCCGACTCGCCGGATTCTTGGGCTTGGGCGGCATTGGCGGCCATGAGCCACAGACCGGCGATCCATACAAACGCCGTCAGCAGCCCAATCTGCCAGAAGCTTGCCCGGGGAAGAGACAATGGACTGGACCTTCGGTTCATCTTCAACTCCCTCAACTCTATGGGTGACAAGTGCCCAACCGATGATTCCACAACGCCCCAAACCGCTCACCCCCAGCACGCGGAGGCGCATCCGCAGCGCCTATGGAGCGCAACACCCTCGCCTGTGTCTGTCCTGCAAGCGGGCAACTCTGGAACTGCCCTTATTGAAAAGTCACCTCGCTCAGGTCGCGCACCACCTGAATCCAGCTTTGGCCGGGCTTCAACTGCACGATCACTTCGCCCGGCCCCAACCAGCGCGGCGGGTTTTCGGGGTCGGCGCGCCAAGTGCCCTCATAGACCTCGCCGTCGCGGAAGATGCGAAAATCGCCAAAGCCATAGAGCGCAATATCGACCCCCTTTGTACCCAGGCTGTCTTCGACAATATCGGTCAACGTATGCTCCGCCACCATCACGATCACATTGGAAGCGACAATCGGCCCGCCGCCCAGCGCCGGGTCCATCTGCTGCTGGCCGCCTTGAAAACGAATATAGCCGCCCTGGGCGGCGTCATAGCGCCATTCGACCTGGTTGCCGCCGGGGTAGGCGATCTGAATGGCGCTGGCCGTCCCGGCGGCGTTCGGCGGCGGCGTCTCGCCGAACTGGAAGCCGGGCCGGCTCCACTCCTTCTCCAGCCCTTGATCCGCCAGCCAGCGGCGCACGCCGGCTGTGCTGGTCTGGATGCGGGTGCGGTAATCGGTACCCAGGCTCTGGAAATAGGTTCCGTCCTGCCTTGGGTCGTCAATATCGGCATCCAGATACGGAAAGCCGACCTCATTCTTGAGCAGATAGCGCACCTCGTCGGAACCACCCGAACAGGCCAGCACGCCGTCATACATATAGGTCATCCACACGTTGGGCATGCGCGCCGAACGCACAGGCCCGATCCGGTCGGCGGAATTGCCCTGATACATCGCCGTAAGGCGCGTGATCGTAAAGCCGTCCACAATATATTCATAGACCAGATCCGCCAACCCCAGCCCATAGTGGGCGCTGCGCCCCACCGGGTCATTGTTGATACAGACAAAGATCGGGCGGTGTTTGAGCGTTTCCGGGTCTTCGGCGGGCAGCCCGCTGTAGGGCGCAAGATTGCCGACCGGCTGCAGGGTCGGCGTGGCGGTCGGCTCCAAAAGCTCAGGAGTGGGGGTTGGGGTGGGGGGAATGGGTGTTGCCGTCGGTGCGGCTGCGGCGGCAGCGGGCGTTTTGGTGGGGGTCGCCGTCGGTTCCGGCCCGGCCTGGGTGCAGCCGGCGAGACCCAGAGCGACCATCCAACAGAAGAGGAGACAAACCAGCGAAGTTCGACGCATGACAGATGACGACCTTGATGGATGGCGATTGGATAGAGTTCAGCATGGGACAAGCGGTGACACCCAGTCCCGGCGGGCGACAGGTTGGCGCCGTTGTGCATACAACAGAGTCTGCGCTACTGAGTCTGCGCTATGGGATCGGCTCGGCAGAGTCTTCCCATCAAAGCGAACAGCCGGTAGTATACCACAACGCCGATTCAAGCCACACACCGCCATGGCGGCGTCCAAGAGTTTGCGCCACGCCCGGCCTAGCAGACGCCCACAAACGCCATCGGGTTCCCGTCCGGCTCAGCGAATCCTGACGCCTATGGTACAATGGCGGCAAGCGCGCCGGAGCGCGCCCGCACATTGGTAAGCTGGCGTTGGCGAACCGGTATGGAGACAGAACAGCCCACCCTAGACCCGCTGCTGCGCGCCGCCGTCGACCGGCAACTGGCTACGCCGCTGCTGCTGTGGATGGCGGGGCACCGCCCGCTGGCCTTCTTTGCGGGCCAGGCGCTCTATCTGGCTGCGCCCTTGGCCGTGCTGCTGGGCTGGCGCGATGCCGGGGCCTGGGCCGGCCTGTTGAGTGCGCCGGACGCCATGCGTGCGCTGGAAGCGGCCCTGCAAGCGCGCGCCCGTTGAGCCGCGCGCAAACACAGGCCAAGATCACACCGGCGGGTCTCGTCTACCGGAAATGTACTGGAATCGAAGCGCGGCGGAGATCGCCGCCGACTGGCAGACCGAAGTTGAAACCAAGCTCGAGGCGGGGTCTACCCCGCTCTTGACAGCCGGCACGCCTGCCCTGGCGCTGTCCGGCGCAGCCACCCTGCTGGCCTATCAGCAGTTCGCGGCCCAGCGCACGGACATCACCACGCCGCTGGTGATCGCCGGCGGCGGCAGCGCCCTGTGGCTGGGGTTGCTCCTGGCGCACAGCGCCGCGCGCGGCGCGCCCCTGCCCACGGTGGTCTACGGCGGCCTCGACCCGGCGACCTATCTCGCCAGTATGGCGACCCTGAGCAGCGGCGCGCTGACCGCGCCCCCGCTGGTGCGCCCCGGCACGTCTCCCGAAGCGGCGGACTTTCTAGCGCCTCGCCTCGCCCCTGGCCTCTCCGCGCCGTGGGAGGCCCTGCCGTTTGTGGAGATCGGCGAACGCCCGCGCCCGGCGCTGGCCGGCCCCGCCGCCCGCCCCGACCCAACCGGCGATTGGATCGCCTGGGGCGCGCTGCTGCTGGCCTTGTGTCTGATCTTGTCCGCGCTGCTGATCTAGCCTGCTGCCTACCTACCTCATGCCCAGCCCACATCTAGACCGGCCCAATTATCTCGTCCTGACCGTCCTGACGGTCACGGTCGTGATCCTGGGGCTGGATCGTCTGGGGCTGCCGCCGCTGCGCGCCACGGCCATCCAACTCTATCTCTGGGCCGTGCTCCTAAGCGCCTTTGCGCTGCTGCTGGGGGTTGCCAACGTGGGCTGGGTTCATCTGCGCCGTGTGCTCGCCGGCCAAGCGGGTTGGCAGCACAGCGCAGCGCTGCTGGTTGCGCTGCTGGTCTTCTTTGCGGCGGGCATGGTCAGCCCCACCGGCGCGGCCAGCCCAATGCTCGAATGGCTCTTTGACAGCATCATTGCGCCCGGCCAGGCATCGCTCTTCGCCCTGCTGGCCTTTTTCATGGCCGGAGCAGCCTATCGCTTCCTACGCGTGGGGCGGCCCGGCGCGGCGTGGCTGCTGGCCGGGGCCGCCCTGGTGCTGCTGGTGCAGATGCCCGCCGCCCATGCGCTGCTGCCCGCTACCCTCGCCGCGCTGGTGGGCTGGGTCCTCGATGTCCCGGCCATGGCCGCGCTGCGCGGGGTGCTGCTGGGCAGCAGCTTTGCGCTGGCGGTCATCGCCTTTCGTTTCTTGTTGACGGCACGCTAGCATGTCCATCACCCGCTGTCCCCATTGTGGCACGGCCAACCGCGCCGGCTCCAACTTCTGCAACGGCTGCGGCACCGACCTGCGCAACCCCGACGCGCGGCCGGAGGAAGGTCCCGAAGCGCCGGAAACGCCCCAGGCCGCCGCGCCGGAGCCGCCTGCCGCACCGTCGAAACCGCCGCGCGCCCGCGCCAAACGCGCCCGGACGGCGCGCCCCGCGGCCCCACCACCAGAGCCGCCATCCGCCGAACCGCCTTTTGCCGACCAGCCTTGGCTGCGGCTTGAATTTGACGCGGGCGGCACCGCCGAGGAGACGAGCGCCGCCAAAGCGGTCGAAGGCGGCGCTGAGGGCGAAACCCGCCTGGTCAGCGGCGTGCAAGGGCTGCTCGCGCCCATCCGCGTCGCCACCAACATCGGCGACGACGACCCCGCTGCCCCCGCCGTGACCCCGCTGCCCCCGCCGTCGCGCCACTGCTGCCCACCGCCGACCTGAGCGCCGAGCAGATCCGCCTGATCCGCACGCTGATGGCCGAAGCGCCCGCGCCGGTTGCGCCGCCCGCCCCGCCCTTGCGCCCGCCGCGTCTGCGCGTGGGCTGGGTCTTTTTGCTCTTGGCGCTGGCGATCGGGCTGCCCGCGCTGCTGCTCGTCGGCGGGCCGCACGGCGTACCCATGCACTGGCCCGGCGTGGACGAAGCCTTCACCACGATCCAGGCCCTGGCCCCCGATGCGCTGGTCGTCGTCGACTGGGCCTATGACCCGGCCACGGCGGACGAGATCAACCTCGCCATGCGTCCGGTGATGGAGCATCTGCTCCAGCAGCGTGTGCGGCTGGCCGTGGTCAGCACGCTGCCCGGCGGCCCGGCCACGGCGCGCAGGCTCATTGCCCAGGCGCGCAGCGGCGCAGCGCGGCCCGGCGCGCTCGCCCTGGCCGCCGAGACCAGTTGGCCCGTGACCTACAGCTATTTGCCGGGCGGCGCGGCGGTCTTGGCGCTGGCGGCGCGTGACCCGGCGGCGGCGTTGTTGGAAGACCCGGCCCGCCTGGTCGAAGCCACGCGCCACGCCGTGGCGCGCGCCCCCAGCCTCGTCGTGGTGGCCGCGGCCCAGGCCGAAGATGCCCAAGCCTGGCTGGAACAAGTTCAGCCGCTCAACCGCACGCCGGTCGTCGCCGTCGTCGGGGCCGGGGCCGACCCGATCCTGCGCCCCTATCTGGACAGCGGGCAGCTGCGCGGGCTGGTGAGCGGCTTTGACGGCGGCTACAGCTATCAGCAGTTGCTTGAACCCTTCACCGCCCACACCAGCCCGGCCTGGCTAGGGTCGCAGGTGGTCTTGCAGAACTGGGGCCATCTGGCGCTGCTGGCGATCCTTGTGTTGGGTAACTTGGCCGCACTCCTGGGCCGCGGGGGAAGTGAATAGCCATGGAAGCCTCCAGCGTTTGGCTCGACCTCCTGAGCTTTTGGATCGGGCTGCTGGTCACGCTCCTGATCTTGAGCGCGGCCCTGGGCGACCATGCCCTGGCACGCTTCGGCCAGCATCTGCTGGTCGGCGCGGCGCTCGGCTATGCCGCCGTGCTGGCCGTGCAGCATGTGCTGCGCCCCCGGCTGTGGACGCCGCTGATGGCCGGTTCCAGCGGCGTCGTCGAGACGTGGGTCCCGCTGGGGCTGGGGCTGCTGCTCGTCATCGCCGGGCTAGACCGCACCTGGCGCGCCCCGCGCGCCGCGTCGACCCCGCTCTGGCGGCGTGGCCTGCATGGGGCCGGTCGCGTGCCGGTGGCGTTTTTACTCGGCGTTGGGTTGGCCGCAGGGCTGTTTGGCGCGCTGCAAGGAACCTTTCTGCCCCAGTTCTGGCGCGCCGCGCGCATCGCCTTTGACCCGTCCGCATCCGCCCTGCTCTTTGCCATCGGCGTGCTGACGCTGCTCATCACCACCGCCACCCTGCTCTATTTCTATGTCGACCCGGCACGCTACCTGGCCGGCCAGCCAGGCTGGATCCGGCGGCTGCTCCACGGCTGGATCGGGATCGGGCGCTATGCGGTCTGGCTGGCGGCGGGCATGATCTTTGCGCGGCTGATGGCCTCACGGCTGAGCCTGTTGATCGGGCGCGCCGAATATCTGCGCCTGGCACTGTTCGACAGCACGCTCTGGCAGTGGGCCGAAACCACCTGGCAGGCGCTGCTGCGCTGAGTGAACCAGGCGTGGAGATCCCCACACTGAAAACACCAACCATGCACGTCACGGCATCGCACCCGCCCGACCTTCCCGAACCCCGCACCGGCTATCCCACCGGCTCCCCGGCCGATGGCGGCACGCTGCTGGCGCTGGGTATCGAACTGCACCGGGTGCGCGGCTGCCTGCTGGAGAACATCGCCGGCGTCTACCGGCTGGCGGCCTGGCAGACCATCCCGCGGTTGGGCGAACGCCACCTGGCCGACCAAGTGGCCGCGCTCTGCCGCCAGATGGGCAGCCGGCTGGGGCGACGGCTTTGGGATGACGACGCGCATCGACCGCTGCTGCACAGCTCCGACCCCACCCGCCACCCGCCCATCGAACAGATGGCGTTTGTCCTCAGCCCGCGCCCCCCGCTGCGCGTCTGGGTCGCCGCGCTGAGCAGGGGCAACAGCCTGGAAGCCGCACGCCTGGCTGTGGGTGGCAGCGCCGCCCAACTCCAGGGTATGACAGTCTTGGGCGTCGACGGCAACGCCGCCGCGCTGGCCCAGGCGCTGGGCCAACATCGCCCCGACCTGCTGCTGCTGGTGGGCGGCTATGACCTGCCCGACGCGGTCTCGCCGGTGCAGGCCCTCGCCGGCGTCGCCGCCGCGGCGCTGCAGCAACAGCCCCGGCGCGGGCGGCCCGCGGTGATCTTCGCCGGCAACCGCTTCGCCGCCGCCGCCGTCGAACAGACCCTCGCCGCGGTCGAAGGGCTGACCGTTGCCGTCGCACCCAACGTGCTGGCCGCGCCCCTGCGCCTCTACCCCGGCATGGTCGCCGCCGCGCTCGACGAACACTACTGGCGGCTCTGCCGCAGGCTGGATGGCTTTGGGCTGCTGGGGGAGTGGACGGCCAACCCGGCGACGATCACAACGCCGGCCGCAAGCTTTACTCGCCTGATTCAAACCTGGATGCAGCTCCACCAACTGCCCGAACTCCACGGCATCTACTGCGCCGAGCGCTGGATGCATGTCTGGGCCGAGGAAGGCCGGCCCAACCCGCTCGTCTTCCTTACCGATGCCGACCCGGCCCAGGCCGCACCG
>QEUY01000431.1 GCA_003577365.1 Chloroflexota bacterium
TCGGCGAACCGGCCCGGCGCAGCCAAGCGGCCTGTCAGATGCAGCGGCTGCCCATAGATATAGCGCGCCAGGCTGCCCGTGGTCACACGCACAAGCCCCCGCGCCGGTTGCCAACGGCCGTCCACTTGGACCTGCTCCGCGGCCACGATCATGCGCTGGCGCGTGTCGTCCACCAGGGGATAGCTGCTGATATAGCCCTGCAGCGTGACTTGGGGCGCGGCGCGGTCGAAAAGCGCAGCGGCGGGCAGGTTATAGGCAGCGAGGTCGTGGGCTGCCCAGCAGGGGGTCAGGGGCTGGGCGGCGTAGCGCAGCAGCCCCAGCGCGACGCAGAGCAGCAGCCCCACAACCAACCCCGGCGAGAGCGCAGGGCGTACCGGCTCAAAGCCTGCCCAGGCAGGCCAGCGCATGGGCGTGGGCGCGGCGCGGTTATCCTGCAGGCGGTTGAGCAGGGGCGTGAGCGGCAGCAGCGCCAGCGGCAGCCACCAGGCCTGGCGCGGCGTGGCGCAGGTCAACAGACCGGCCTGCCAAGCCCATGGGCCAAACCCAACGCCGAGCAGATAGGCTAGGGCTAGGTAGAGCAGAGTCATGGCACGGATATCCCGTCAGCGCGACCAATTGGGACTAAAGTCCCGGTCGTATAGGTAGAATGCCGTTACGCTGGCAGGTGTATACGCTGGAGCGTAAGCATTTGAATGACAGAGGCGCGCCGGCATCTACCGCGCGTCCCCCAGGGCGCACCCTGCACAGCGCACACTTGACGGTAAAAGGAGAGAACCGTGTACAGCATGAACCTGCTCGATGAGTTGGAATTTCACGCCGCCAACCCCAATGCGCAGCCGATCTATGTGGATAAGGATGGCCGCGTGCTGCGCTTTATGCTCAAGGCGGGCCAGAGCATCCGCGAGCACAATGCGCCCGACTCACCCTTTTATGTGGTGGTGCTGCAAGGGCACGGCCTCTTTTCCGGCGGCGACGGTCAAGAACTGCGCGTCGGCCCGCATGACCTGCTGATCTTTGCGCCCGGCGAAAACCACGAGATCAAAGCGCAGGATGAAGACTTGGTCTTCGTCGGCTTTCTGCAGGGTGTTCCGGGGACCCGACCCTATCGCATCGGCGGCGAACTGGGCCGCGGCTAGCGCACTGTTCCGGATTGATCAGGGCACCGGGTCGCTCAAGGCTAAGGGTTGACAAAGCTCTTGACCTGGAAGTCTAGCGCATATTCATCCGGGTTGTGGGTAAAGACGATGCCCGCTCGGCGCGATGAGCCTGCGGGCACGAAGTTGAAGGTGACTTCGCCGCTCTCGACCGGCTCGACGTCCGGCGCGGCGTTGGGCGTCTGCAGAATAGCTTCGACCACCACCGACGCCGCGGCCTGGTCGCCGACATTGGTGGCGCGGATCTGCACCAGGAAGCCCTGGTTGGCACGTGTCACGGCCTCTTGTCGCACAAGGATGTCGGGCGGGAGCTGGGGGGATAGGGCCTCGAAGGTCAGATAGCCGAGGATCAGCAAGACCAGCCCCAGCCCCAGCGCGCCGACGGCCTTCTCCCAAAAGGGCGCGGTAACCCGGCCCTCGTGAGAGCCTGTCGCGCCGTGCTGCGTTTGGTCGGCCGCCTCTTGATTGTCTGTTTGCTTGTGGTCCGTCTGTTTGCCTTGGGGTTGGCCCTGCTTTGTGCGTGCCATGAAGGGTCCCTGTCTTTACAAGATCAGCCGGGCCGCGGCCGCACCCAGCGCGCCGGGCAGGCTCAGCACCACCGCGGTCATCGTTAAGGGGGGCAGCGTTGTCCCCTCGGCGCGGCCAAAGGTCCACAGGATGTAGAGGCTGGTTAGAAAGACGCAGACATAGCCCACGACCGTATAGCGCAGAAAGAGCGACCAGAAGCTTGTGTCTGGGTCCACCTGTTCTTGACCGTGGAAGTCCACCATATAGACAAAGGTATGCATGATCATCAGCGAGATCAGCACCATGAGGATGGCGTGCCAGGAGGTCACCGAATAGCCGATCACGATCATCTCTTCGGTCGGGGCCAGCGTGAAGGCCAGCAGGAGCGCACCGGCCACGGTCAGAAACAGCTCCGCCCCATAGTTGGCGCCGGGAGGCGGGGTGTCGCCATCCGTGCTGCCGCCCAACTGGCCGCGCGCCAGCAGCGCGCCGATGCTGCCCGCGATCGCCTGCAGCGCCACCTTGCCGATGATCTCATCCGCCGACATGCCACGGCTGATCTGGCCGATCAGCGCCAGCACGACCACGCCGGTGATGACGCCCACGGCATAGCCCACAAAGGCATCGATCACGCTGTCCAGCCAAGTGACATTTTTGCGAAAACCGCGGTAGCGCGCCAGCCCCACCAAGAGCAGCACATTCACCCCAGTGAAGAGCGCCAGCCGCGCCCGGTCCATATAGAAGCCCAGCCACCACATCTCCATCGTCATCATGAGCGAGATCGAGAAGAGGACGGCCCCTGCAAACGCCCGCGCCAGCCCCACCCAAAACTCGCCGTCGGTCGGCTCGCGCGCGGCCTCCCCTGGAGAGCCGTTCTCCTGGGTATCGGTCTCCTGTGAGTTCGTCTGCTGCGCGCTGGGCGGGGGCTTGGGCATCTTCAGCATCGGCTTGCTCCATTGCCATAGCCGCGCGGCGGGGATGTATTGTGGCGTCTGCTGACTGGCGGCATCACTGCTATCTCTCTGGTCGCGCCCGTCTGATGGGCGCAGCGCGTATCGTATCACAGATCGCGGGGATTGCCACGGCCCGTGCGCCCCGATTCCCGCGGCTGCGGCGTCAATTTTCCGCGGGGCGCATGGGCTTTGACCGATCTATCCCGTTTGCTGTACACTCTATAGCATCCCAACCCCTGCTGTATTTCTGCTACAGCCGGTGGCTCACACTCCATAGCATGCCCATCTTGCATGTCCATCCAGCATGTCGATGCGTGCTAACCACACTCGAAGCATCCGTGACCTGAAGGAGGTACAACCTTGCAAGCGTTTGACTACGTGCGCGCGTCAAGTGTGGACGAAGTCGTATCCTTGTTGGCACAGAATGGCGACCAAGCGCGCGTCCTCAGTGGGGGCACCGACCTCCTGGTGGCGCTGCGCGAAGGCCGCCGCCAGGCCAAACTGGTCATCGACGTCAAGACCCTGCCCGAAACGACCCGGATCGACTATGCGCCGGAGCGCGGGCTGGAGTTCGGCGCATCGGTGCCCTGCCACCGCCTCTATGAGAACGCGACCTTGGCCGCAGCCTATCCGGGCCTCATGGACGCCGCCCAGTTGATCGGCGGCCGGCAGATCCAGGGGCGCGCCAGCATCGGCGGCAACCTGTGCAACGCCTCGCCCGCGGCCGACTCGATCCCGGCGCTGATCGCGCACGCCGCCATCTGCGTGGTCGCCGGCCCCAACGGCACGCGCGAAGTGCCGGTGGAGGAGTTCTGCGTGGCCCCAGGCCGCACCCAGCTTCAGAACGGCGAGTTCCTGGTCTCGGTCCGGCTGCCCGCACCCCAGCCGGGGTTTGGCGCGGCCTATCTGCGTTTTATCCCGCGCAATGAGATGGATATCGCCGTGGTCGGCGCGGGCGCAGCCGTGCAGTTGGACGAAAGCCGCACCCGCTTCCAGTCGGCGCGCCTGGCCTTGGGCGCGGTCGCGCCCACGCCGCTCTATATCGCCGCCGCCGGCGAGGCGCTGGCCGGCCAGCCGGTCAACGCCGAAACGATCGGGCGCGCTGCCCAGATCGCCCAAGATGCCGCCCGCCCGATCACGGATATGCGCGGCACCGCCGAATATCGCAAACATCTTTCGGGCGTCTTGGCGCGCCGTGCCTTGGACAAAGCCGTCGAACGGGCCAAGGCCAGCTAAGCGACCCGGCAGCAGACCTATAGATAAGAATGGGGAGAAATCACGAGCATGTCGAACCAAGTACAAGTGACGGCCAAGATCAACGGGCAGGAACGCTCGTTTCTGTGTGAACCGCGCCAGAGCGCATTGGAAGTGCTGCGCGAGACGCTCAACCTGACCGGCGCCAAAGAGGGCTGCAACAACGGCAACTGCGGCGCGTGCAACATCATCCTCAACGGGGTGCTGGTCAATTCCTGTCTGGTCTTGGGCGTCGAGTTGGAAGGCGCCGAGGTGACCACCATCGAAGGCATCGCCCTGGCCGATGGGCTGCACCCCTTGCAGAAGAAATTCCTGGAACACGCCGCGCTACAGTGCGGCATCTGCACCCCTGGCTTTATCGTGTCGGCCAAGGCGCTGCTGGACAAGAACCCCGACCCTACCGAGCATGAGGTGCGGCTGTGGCTGGCGGGCAATCTTTGCCGCTGCACCGGCTATGACAAGATCGTGCGCGCCGTGCTGGATACCGCCGACAGCCCGGAGATGGAAACGGTGCGCGGCCAGTAGGCGCGCCGCCCGTTGGACAGCATCATGCAACAT
>QEUY01000432.1 GCA_003577365.1 Chloroflexota bacterium
GCTTCCCCCTCAGCCGACGGCGACGCCGATCGCCACCGAACAGGCAGCCACCGTCGCCCTGCCCACCGTGACGCCGACGCTTGTACCCAGTGAGGTCCCTAGCCGCACTGTCACTGTCGAAGGCACCGCAACGCTGCGCCTGTTGCTTCAAAATAGCAGTTTTGCCAGCAACGGCGGCCCTGTCGACCGGGCGGTTGGTCCCCGCACCTATGAGCTTGGCGGCGCAACGACCACCGTCACCGACCGCTGGTGTATGCAACTGGGGCTGGTCAACCTGCTGTTTGACATCACACTGGCGCTGAACCCGGTCAACGGCACAGTCAAGTCGACCGGGACGCTTGGCATTCATGGAGGATTTTGTGATGCGCCTGGCCCCCAACAGGCCGGGGGGACGCTGGACGTCGAGGTTCCTGCCGACGCCTCGGCCCAACTTGTACGCAGTCTCCAGACCGAATCGCATTTGCTGGAGGTCGCCGACCTTCTCAACATCGATACCGGCGTGTTCGTCCAACTGGTGATCGCAAACACTCGGCAGCAGTAGACCGCAGCTTGGCGTGTAGACCAGATCGCATATGGCAACCAGAGAAATAGCTTCCAGAGATGTCACTTCTAGAGGCATGACAGCTAGAGGCATAGCGTCCAGAGTCACGGGATCCCGGGGCCGTTCGCGCACAGCCAGCTTTCCGGTTGGTCCCTTTGGCAGGGGCGCTTCCGGCCAGCCGCCAGGCGCCGTGTTCATCTTTGGCGTACCTTGGCCGTCACCCCTAGTCGTCTTGTTGATGGCGTTAACCCTGATCTCGTCGACCGCACAACTGGGCAAACCGGAATTCTACAGCAAATCCCAAGTGCTCTACGCCCAATATTACGCCTCGGTCTATAACAACGTGGACCAACGGCTCCAGGCGTATCTGCCTTGGCCCAACTTTGCGACCGGCGGCATGGGTTGGTACCGCCACGGGCTGCGCGAAGTCGCGTCCAACGCGCGGCTGATCAAAGCACTAGGGGATGACCGCGTGCCCGCCATCCTTCTCGCCGCCGCCATCGCCAACCAGGGCGGCAGCGCGCAGCGCCCGTTTGGCATCGACGCCATCGAGCGCCTGCAATATTGGCTGGGCAGCAATTTCGATTGGCCGCTTCCCCAATGGGAATGGGCCGCGGCGCGCTGGCATCAGTACGTCGAAGAACCCAGCATCGGCATCGCCCAGCTCTTGCCCGACGAAGCCCAGCGGCTGCGCGGCTTTGGCCGGCCCAACCTCTTTGACGATCGCACCAGCATCCGGCTTATGTATGCCAAGCTGGCCGCCGTGAGCCGCGCGGCCGAAAGCCTGGGGCTGAACCAGACGCAGCGCTTTATCCTGCTCGCCATCGGCAACAACGACGGGCTGGGAACCATCCAACGCCTGGTCGCCTATGATCGCGATCTGGAACGCTACCTGGCCGACCACCCCCAGAGCCGCACCCAGATCGCCAAGATCATGACCTTTGTCGATTATCTGGCGAAACACGGCGATTGGACGCTGCCCGACGGCATCAACCGCGACTATATCTGGTCACTTGCCAGCCGGCCTGTCGTCGCCCCCTAACCCCTCGCAAGACGCTCCCGCGCCGGCTTCGTCTTGCCCACCCAACACCTGAGGATCCGCCTGTGCGTATTGCCATCGCCGAAGTCGGCCAGGAGACTTCCAGCTTCTCGCCGGTGTTGACTACGTTGGACACCTTTCGCCAATATGGGCTGTATGAGGGCGACGAGGTCGTCCACAAGCGTAGCGAAGGAACCGGCGCGATTGCCGGGCTGTTTGCCGCGGCACGCGCCGCCAACCTGACCTTCACGCCGCTGCCCATCGTCAGCGCCTGGGCCGGGGCCAGCGGCCCCTTGACCCCGGAGACGCTCGACCACTTCCGCCGCCAGATCACCGCCGGGCTGGAGCGCCTTCTACCCATCGACGGCTTTTTCTTTAGCCTGCACGGCGCGGCCGAGGCCCAAGACGACCCCGACGTGGAAGGCGCACTGCTCGCCGCGGCCCGCGCCGTGTTGGGGCCGTCGATCCCCATCGTCGTGCCCTATGACCACCATGCCAACGTGACCAGCCGCATGATGGCCCATGCCACCGCCCTGGTCGCCCACCGCACCCAGCCCCATGACCCGTTCGACACCGGCTTCCACGCCGCCCAACTGCTCTTTGCCATCCTCCAGCAGCGCGTGCGCCCCACGGTCGCCTGGCACAAGATCCCCCTGATCGCGCACCAAGAGCAGTTCCTGACCAGCCAAGGCCCCATGAAACGCTGGTTCGACCGGGCGCGCGCCATGGAGCAGATACCCGGTGTGCTGTCGGCATCTACCTTTCCGATGCAGCCTTGGCTGGACGTGCCCGAAGGCGGTTGGTCGACAGTGGTTATCACCGACAATGACCCGGCGCTGGCCCGCCGCCTCTCCGCCGAACTGGCACAGATGGCGTGGGAGATGCGCGATGAATTCTGGGTCTTTACCAGCATCCCCGCCGCCGAAGCGGTGCGCCGCGCCGAGGCCGCCGGCCGTGGCCTGGTAATCCTCTCCGACCACGGCGACAGCGTCTTTGGCGGCGCGACCGGCGACAGCACCGTGATCCTGCGCGAGATGTTGGCGCAGCGCATCCAGTCCACGGCGCTGGTGCCCATCGTCGACGCGGCCGCGGCCCAGGCTGCGTTCGCCGCGGGCGTGGGCAGCGAACTGACGCTGGAACTGGGCGGCAAGCTCGACCCCCACTTCGGCCAACCGCTGCCCGTCACCGTGACCGTACAGCAGTTGGCCGAGGGCGTCTTGGAGACGGCCATCATCGGGCGCGGCTCGTTCGACATGGGCAAGACCGCGCTGCTGCGCGCCGGCCCGATCCAGATCGTCGCCAGCGAGCATGTGGGCGTGGGCGGCAACCATCCCATCGTCTACCGGCGCTTTGGCCTGGAACCGGCGCAGGCCAAGATGGTCGTGCTCAAGACGGCCAGCAACTTCCAATACTACAGTGAATTCGCCAGCGAAATCCTGCGCGTCGACACCGTGGGGCCAACCATGTCCCACCTGGACCAGCTTCCCTGGCGAAAGCTGCCACGGCCCATCTACCCCTTCGACCCGCTGCCGACCTGGTCCGCCGCGGTCTAGCCCCGCGCGGCGTCTCCGTCCCCTGCTCTCATCCATGAAAGGATCGCTCTGATGAGCCAATGGCAACGTTCGCGTGAACTCTTTGAACTCGCCCAACAGACGCTGGCCGGCGGCGTAAGCAGCAACGTGCGTCTGCTGGGCAAACCCCACCCGCTCTTTTTCGACCGCGCCGAGGGCGCGCTGCTCTACGATGTCGACGGCAATGAATACATCGACTATGTACTGGCGCAAGGCCCGATGATCCTGGGCCACTCTCACCCCGCCGTGCTGGATGCCGTCAACACAGCCATGCGCCGCGGCCAGCTCTATGCCGGCCAGCACACCCTGGAGATAGACCTCTCGCAGAAGCTGGTCGAGATCGTACCCTCCGCCGAGCTATGCCGCTTTGGCCTCAGCGGCTCCGAGATGGTGCAGGCCGCCATGCGTCTGGCGCGCGCCGTCACGGGCCGCGCCATGGTCCTGCGCTTCGAGGGACATTACCACGGCTGGTTCGACAACGTGCTGATCAGCGTGGCCCCGCCGCTGGACAAAGCCGGCCCGCGCCACGCGCCCCAGCCCACGCTCGGCACCCTGGGGCAAACGCCCAGCGCGCTGCAAGACTTCTTCGTGCTGCCCTTCAACGACCTCGCCCTGGTCGAAGAGCTTTTCGCCCGCGCCGGCGACCAGATCGCCTGCGTCATGCTGGAGCCGATGATGTGCAACACCGGCGCGATCCCCCCTGAACCGGGCTTTCTGCAGGGGCTGCGCCGGCTCTGCGACCAATACGGCAGCCTGCTCTACTTCGACGAGACCATCACCGGCTTCCGGCTCAGCCTGGCGGGCGCGCAGGGCTACTATGGCGTGACGCCCGACCTCTCCAGCTTTGCCAAGGCCATGGCCGGCGGCTTTGCCAACGCCGCGCTCGTCGGCAAGGCCGCCTACATGCAGCGTTTCGCCCAGGATGTCAACCACTCCGGGACTTTCAACAGCAACGTGATCTCCATGGCCGCGTCCGTGGCCGCGCTGGCCGAACTCGAAAAAGAGGATGGCGCGGTCTACCGCCATCTGGACCGCATCGGCACTCGCCTGATGCAAGGGCTGGCCGGCCTGGGCCGCCGCCATGAGCTGCCGCTGCATGTACAGGGGCTGCCCTGCGCCTTCCATCTCTCGTTCACCGAGCAGCCGCCCATCCGCGATTATCGCGACTATGCGCAGCACTGCGACAAAGAACGCTATAACGCCTTCGCCGAAGCGATGCTGGCGCGCGGCGTGCGGCTGATCGGCCGCGGCATTTGGTATGTCTC
>QEUY01000433.1 GCA_003577365.1 Chloroflexota bacterium
GCCAAGACGGTCAGGCCAGCTTCTTGCTCGCTGCTCAGACGACGAGGTTGACCGCTCCGTGGCCTTTCGCTGAGGGCAGCCGCGACACCTTCCTCGCGATAGCGTCGGCGCACGTTGTAGACGGTCGCCACGCTGACGGCGACCCGCTCACCGATCTGCGCCGGGGACTTGCCGGCGTGACTGTGCAGCAAGATATGCGCCCGCTTGATGGCACGTGCACTACGCATGCCCTTGTTAACGAAGTCATGTCAGTAGTCCTGGTCAACATCACTGAACACGATAGGGGTGGCTGGCTTCGACATTGCTTCCTCCTTTGCTCGCCAGCATACACCCTTTCGGTCTAATATCTAAACAGTCAATGTACTAGGTGTTCCTCAGTTTATAAAAATACTTCTACAAAGAATCATACATCGGTTATCCGCATTTCTATCACTTCTACCGATCAAGTAGTCGCGCAGCGGGGGCGACGGTCGCCCCCGCTGGTGTATATCTGCTCTTGAGTCTATCTCCCCAGCTTCGCCCGCTTGGCCTCGCGCATGCGGATGTCGTGGCGCAGTTCGCGCTTGCGCAGCCGCAAGGAGCTGGGCGTGACCTCCAGCAGATCCTCGTTGGACAGGTACTCGATGGCGTCGTCCAGCGAGAGGGTACGCGTGGCCTGCAGCCCTTCGTTGTCCTGTTTAGGCTTCTCGCGGAAGTTGGTGAGCTGCTTGGCCTTGCACACGTTCAAGACCAAATCCTCGTCGCGGATGTTCTGCCCTACGATCTGCCCTGAATAGACTTCCTCGCCCGGCTGCACGAAAAAGGCGCCGCGCTGCTGCAGCTCGCGCAGTGCATAGCTCGTCACCGTCCCCGTCTCCAACGCCACCAGCGATCCGAACTCCTGGGTGTCGATGTCGCCCTGATAGGGCGCATGGCCCTGGAAGAGCGTGTGAAAGATGCCGGTGCCGCGCGTCGAGGTCAGAAAAGGCTGGCGGAAGCCCAACATGCCGCGCGTCGGCACGATGAACTCACAGTAGACCGTGCCGTCCTCGCCGTAGCGGATCGTCTCCAGCCGCCCGCGGCGCTTGCCCAACATCTCGGTCACCGTGCCCAGATAGTCGTCGTGCACCTCCAGATAAAGCTGTTCCATCGGTTCGAGCAGCCCCTCCGGCCCTTCGCGGAAGATGACCTCCGGACGGCTGACCGCGAACTCATAGCCCTCGCGCCGCATCGTCTCGACCAGGATCGCCAGGTGCAGTTCGCCGCGGCCCGATACAATAAACTGGTTGGCGGTGTCGGTCTCCTGCACGCGCAGCGCCACGTTGCGCTCCAACTCCTGCATCAGCCGGGCGCGCAGATGGCGGCTGGTCAGATACTGCCCCTCGCGACCGGCAAAGGGGCTGTCGTTGACGCTGAAGGTCATGCGCACCGTCGGCTCTTCCACCGAGATCGGCGGCAGCGGCTGCGGGTCGTTGGGGTCGGTCAGCGTGTCGCCGATGCCCACGTCGGGGATGCCGGCCACGGCCACGATGTTGCCCGCGTCGACCTCGTCCACCTCCACGCGCTTGAGGTCGCGAAAGAGATAGACCTGGCTGACCTTGTGCGGCGTCATCTCGCCGCCGGGCGTCACGCGCATCACCGTCTGGCCGGTGCGCAGCGTGCCGCTGCTCAGCCGCCCCACCGCGATCTTGCCCACATAGTTGCTGTGTTCGAGCGTGGTCACCAACAGTTGCAGCGGGCCGTCGCGCCGCACGCTCGGCCCCGGCAGATAGTTCAGGATCGTGGCGAAGAGCGGGCGCAGGTCATGCGCCAGATGATGCGCCTCGGTGCCGGCGCGGCCTTCCAGCCCGCGGGTGTAGACCACCGGGAAATCGGCCTGCTCGTCGCTGGCCCCCAGGTCGATAAAGAGGTCGAAGGTGGCGTTGACGGCATAGTCGATGCGCGCCGCGGGCCGGTCGACCTTGTTGATCACGACAATCGCCTTCAGCCCCTTTTCCAGCGCCTTGCGCAGCACAAAGCGCGTCTGCGGCATGGGGCCTTCCACGGCGTCGACCAGGAGCAGCACGCCGTCCACCATATTCATCACACGCTCGACCTCGCCGCCGAAGTCGGCATGGCCGGGCGTGTCGACAATGTTGATCGTGACGCCCTCATAGACGATGCCGGTGTTCTTCGCCAGGATCGTGATGCCGCGCTCGCGCTCCAGGTCGTTGGAATCCAGCACGCGTTCGGCCATCTGCTGGTTGCTGCGAAAGACATTGGTCTGGCGCAGCATTTGGTCTGGCGCAGCATGCCGTCCACCAGCGTCGTTTTGCCGTGGTCGACATGGGCGATGATGGCGATGTTGCGGATATCGTCGCGCGTGGTCATCACCGCCTCGCCGGTCTGTTCAGTCTGCGAAAGGGCCATTGCACCCATAGGAGCCACCATTCTTGTCCGAGCCAATCTTGTTCGAGCCAAAAGCCTCGATCCAAAACGCCCGATCCACCCAATTGCGGCGTGACCGGGCGCTCACCTGCGCATGAACGGCGGATAGTATACTGTGATCGGCGCAGCGCGTCAATTTCAGGGAGCGCTTCCGGCGATGGGACTGCAGCCCGGCCCGAAGCATAGGGGCGCTCTATCTGGGCGGGTTCGCCAGACGGAGGAGCAGCGGTATCAGCGCATACAACGCCGCGCCCAGCAAGAGTACATCGCGAAAGCCAAGGCGGATGGCGACGACTGAAGCGAGGGCCGAGCCGAGCACCGACGCGACCGCGTTGAGTCCCCACCACATCGGCAGGCCGTGCGGCGCTGTCTGACCCGCCACCCGCAACCCGGTCGGGAAGGGGATGCCGAGCAGAAAGCCCAGGGGCAGCGTGAGCAGCAGTGCAGCGCCGATGCGTGCGGCCAGCGGCGCGCCGAGTAACTGGTCGCGCAGCGCCGGATAGGCGAAGGCATGGGTCGTCGCCAGGGCGACGATCCCCACCGCGGCTAGGCCCACCAAACCGGTCAAGCCCGTGTGCCGCCGCCCGCTGACGAAGCTGCCCAGGCCCGCGCCGATCAAGAGACCCTCCAGCGTCACCACCAGCGAGAGCGTCGGGTTGCCGAAAAGCAAGAAAAAGCGCTGCACCAGCGGCAGCAGGATCAGCATATAGGCCACGCCGAGCACGCCGAAGTAGAGCGTCAGCGCGGCCATCGACCCAGCCATTGACCCAGGCGCGGCCCGTGCTGCTCGGCGCACCCCCCATAGCGTCGCCGCGGCGTAGAGCAACACCACGGCGGCGACCCACGCTAGCAGCGTCGCCAAGGGCGGGGGCAGACGCCAGTCGAGGTGGTAGAAGAAGGGCCGGTCGTCGCTGGTAGGCGCCAGGTTGACATCGCCATTGCGGGCAAACGTATAGACATCGCCGCGGCCCAGTACCAAGTCGCGCAGCGTCAGCTCGAAGAAGTAGGGGAGATAGAGGGGCTGCATCCCGCGGCGTTCGGCCTCGTGCGCAACCTGCGCCAGCGCGTCTTGTGAGAGCGCGTCACGGGTGACGAGCAGGACGCTCGTGCGTTGGGCCGGGTCATCGCTGCCGTACTGGGTCAGCACGACGCGGTCCAGCGCAGCACGGCGGCCCAGCCCCTCGGCTTGCAGCGCGGCGATGGCCGTCAGCAACGCCCGGCTGCCCTCAAAGCCGTTGTGGGTCACGATGCCGATGCGCCCGCCTGGCTTCAGACGCCGCCAATAGGCGCGCAGGGCCTCTTCGGTGAAGATGTAGCTCTCGGAGAGCGCCGCACCCTCATGGCCCGCTGCCTGGCTATAGACCACGTTGAGATAGATGAGGTCATAGTGCGCCTGGGTTTGCTCGACAAACGAACGGCCATCGGCCACGACCGTCGTCACCTTGGGCCGGTCCAGGATCGCGCCGTTATAGGCCGCATAGCGCCGCACCAGGTCTACCATGGCCGGGTTGATTTCGACGGCGGTAATGTGCGCGCCACCGGCCAGCAAGGCCAGCACGATATCGCGCCCTGCGCCTGCGCCCAACACCAGGATATCGTCATTGCTGCCAATGGTAAACGGCACAAATTCCAACGCCTCCTTCAGAGGACTCAGTTCTGTAAGCGCCTGGTCAACGTGGCCGATCGAACCGGCTTCCAAGCGATACATATACGACCCGGCTCCACCGTCGGTGAAGATGAGCTTCTGCTGCGCCTGGCGCGTCTCCACCACATCGAGACGTGCGAATGGACTCCACACGGTCTCAACGATGCGCGCCTGCTGACTTGGGTCTTGCAGCACGCGCACCAGCGTCTTATCTGGCGCGGCAGAGCGGATGCCCGCCATGTCCAGGGTCAGGAGACCCCCTGTGCGTTGAGCCAGCAGCAGCGCGGCGATGGCGAACGCGCCGCTCGCCATCGCCACCCCGCCCAGGCGACCCTGATGGCCGCGCAGCAGCGCCAGCGCAGGCAGCAGGCTCAGCGCCGCCAGCCAGAGGATAGCGGCGAAAGCGCCCGTCAGGCTGATCAGGGGCAGGACGGCGACCGTGCCCACCGCTGCGCCAAGCAGGTCGGCGGCGTAGAGCCGCGGGCTGTCCTGGGGCCGCCGCGCGAAAACCGAGGAGAGAAACAGCCCAATCAGGAGATAGGGAGCCAGGGCAAGCAGGGCGTGCAGATAGACTGAGCCGGCCCACGTCAGCCGCGCCAGGAGCAGCGCATCGGCGGTCAGCACGAGGGCCAGCGCCAAGAGCACGCGCCCCCACTCACGCCCCTCTAGGGGTCTGCCGCGGTGGGCTGTCAGCCATGCGCCCGCGGCGCCACCCAGCCCAAGGCCACAGATGGCGACCGACGTCGCGACGAACACATAGTGATACTGGAACAGGATCGAGAAGAGGCGCGTGAGCAAGACCTCGAAAGCCAGCGAGACACCTGATACCACGGCGACCGTGACTATGATCAGGGCAAGCGGGAGTTCGCCCGCCTCCACTATGTCGCGCCGCGCAATACCGGCGACCGGCGAGGGTGCGGCAGGTTTGATGGACAGCAGCTTCGATAGGCGGCTCATCGATGCAAACCGGCTCCAGTCGGGGTCCTCACCTGCTCTCGGCGTTTCGCCGTATGGCTAGCTGTGGGTGGTGCAGATAGAGGTAGATTCACGACCAGTCACCAGGGCAAGCTGAAGGCCCGCGCCTGCGCAGCGCCGCCTCGGTCGGGGTGGAGAGGGCGTCGCACGCTGGTTTCTGGACTTTCAGGTGGATGTTGCAGCCGGTTTGGCAGTAGCTCTTATCCAGCCTGGCCCGCTTCGACGGTTCACCATCCGCTGGCGCGCTCCTGGCGCCATTGCGCCCCCGGCGCCAGCGTCACGGTCTCGACCGCATCACCCAGCCACAGACGGCGGGTGAGCGACGCCGGCGTGATGTTGCGGACCTCCGCCGAGAGGTGGCCTCGGCCGCGGTCGAAGCGGGCCGAGACTTCTAGCCCGCCGGCCAGCAGGCGCTCGAAGGCACAGGCCGGCCATGCTGCGGGTACGGCGGGGAAAATACGTACCTCGGTGCCTTGTGCAGAGAGCAGAAGGCTCTGCAGTGCGGTGCAGACCGAGCCGTGCGCCGTGCCGAAGTACATCATATTCCAGCGGTTATTCGGCGGCAGCAGCAGTTCGGAATAGCCGCCGTGCTGAGACAGGGCAGGCGTGGTCCCCTCGATCAGCGACCAGGCGGTGTCGCCGTCGCCCTGCAGGGCGAAGATCGTCGCCAGCAGTCCGGTGCTCCAGGGCGTACCGCGCATAGTTCCGCTTGGCCCATATCCAGCATGGTATTCGGTCTGGCGCGCCAGGTATTCGCGCGCCGTAGCGAGGGCGCGCGGGTCATCCGGCGCAATCAGGCGCATCGGGTAGATGGGGGCCAATGAACTGAGGTTCATATGCGCCGAGCCTTCCGAACTGGCAAAGTAGTGTCCAGTCCACAACAGGTCAAGTGCCTGGATCAACCTGCCGGCCACTTCAGCGCAGTGCGCTGCGAAGTCTGGATCGAGGTCGAGGATGCCCGCTGCCTGAGCGGCCAACTGCAAGATGCGCGCTGTTCCGGACAAGATCAACCCTTCATTCTGGAGAGGCTCTGGCCGTTCGTGGACACCCACCAGCGGGCGCACTTCATAGCCGCGCGCGGTCTGCCGCACGACGTCGGCCAGGAAGAACTCGGCCAGCCCGCGCAAGAGCGGGTAGTACTCGGCAAGATAGGTGCGGTCGCCGGTCGTCTCATAATAGCTCCAGATCATGTTGGCGTATGATGCATTGTTATGCATCTGCTCTTTTTGATGGAGCCATGTGCCATAGGCTTTGTGCCCACCATGGGTGATCTCCCAGTCCCATTTCAACCCCGGCTGGCCGAACTCGTCGCGTGCATGCCGTCGCGCATGCTCCAGCGTGCGCTGGAAGAAGCGGACTGCCTCCAGCGCCTCGTGCAGGTGGTTTGAGTGCACCAAGGGATCGAACAGAAAATAGGCATCCCAGAAAAGATGGGAGGACCAGGTGAGGCGCAGATTGTTGACGGGCAGCCCGCCGGAGACGGGATTCTGCGCAGCTTTGAAGAGATGAAGGCTGCTGTCGTAGAGATACTGAAAGCGCGGGCTGGGGAGTGTGATGGCCGAACGGGTAAAATAGGCGCGCCAGGCAGCCAGGTGCTCGTCGCGCAACGCCGTATAGCCGAGCGACTGCGCTTTGTCAAGGACTGCATGATCCAAGGGAGCATCTTGGTCGTCGACAATGGCGTAATAGTGGGTAATGCGCTGGGCAGCGACGCCTAGCCAGCAACCGTCGTCACTGTGGCCCGCCGCTGTCGGGGCGGGGTTCAGGGCAAGCCCCATCCAGCCGTGCGTCTCCCCCAGGCGATAATCGGCCCTGGCCGCGTCGCGATCGATGCGCAGATCGTCGAACGGCATGGGTTCATAGGGTTCATCCACCCACGGCTGTGCGCTGAAGTGAGCGCGGAATTCCACTGGCTCACTGAACTCATATTGGATGACGAGGAGCGGGCGGGTGGCGTGGAGGAAGGTGACCGCTTCCGCCTGGAGCGCCCCATAGTCCACCGACGAGTAGAGCGTCGCCTCGTGGGGGAGGAATCGTTGTGAGGCGGCGCGCACGTCCAGGCGGCGTCCGCCGCGCCACAACTCATACCAGGTGCGCCCCAGCGGGGCCAGTTCGTACCAACCGCTGCCCTCGGCGTGCAGGGGCGTGCCCGGCGGCGGGAGGCGCGCCGGCGAGATCACGCCGCGCGCTTCGGGGTAGTAGCGGTCGGACTTGTACCAGTAGCAGCGGTCGAGATCTCCTTGGGCGCGCAGGGGGACCATCGCCCCGGTATAGCCGATCAGCACAGCATCGCGGCCATTGCCGAGAAAGCAGTGATAGTAGTCGGGCGGCAAGATCATGGTCGCCGGCTATCCCTTCATGCCTGTGAGGGTAATACCCTCGATGAAGGCGCGCTGTGCCACAAAGAAGAGGATCAGCAGCGGCGCCATCATCACGAGTGAACCGGCCATCAGCAGATTCCAGTCGGAGGTGTACTGGCCCTTGAAGAAGTTCAGCCCCAAGGCCATGGTGTAGGTCTCGGGCCGGTTGAGATAGATGAGCGGGCCGAGGAAGTCATTCCACACGCCCATGAAGGTGAAGATCGTGATCGTCGCCAACGCCGGTTGGGCAAGCGGGATCATGATGTAGAAGAGAATTTGCCAGATCACAGCGCCGTCGATCCGCGCTGCTTCCTCCAGGTCCACCGGAATGGTCATAAAGAACTGGCGCAGCAGAAAGATGTTGAAGGCGCTGCCGAACCAGGCGGGCACGATGAGCGGCAGCAGCGTATTGACCCACCCCAGTTTACTGAACAAGATGTATTGGGGGATGAGCGTGACGACGCCTGGCAGCATCATCGTCGAGAGCAGCACAATGAACCAGAAGTGTTTGCCCGGCGCGTCGAGCCGAGCAAACCCATAGGCCACGACCGTGCAGGAGATGAGCGTTCCCAAGATCACGCCCACTTCGATGGTCATCGTGTTCTTGAAATAGATATGGAAGGGCAGCGTCGTCACCGCCAGGCGGAAATTGTCCCATTGGATCGGGTTAGGGATCCATTGCGGTGGGAACATGAAGACCTGGTAGTTCGGTTTGAGTGCCGTCGAAACCATCCAGAAGAAGGGGATGAGGATGATCACCGCGCCGGCGACCAACAGGATATAGGCAATGATCGCATTGATCAGCGCCTGTCCCCGGCGCGTGCGCCACAGGGGCGGGGCCGCGCGGGCGCGGACATTCGAGCGCAAGTCAAACTCTCCAGAGGCAGTCTTCTCAGCGGCCATGGGGAATTCCTTGCCCTGCTGTGCGCCACCAGACCAGCGCGATCAGTGCGGCGTAAGGTCGTTTACATGGAGCGTTCAGCAGCCTTGGCACTGGCTCTCCATCTCCTACTTCCGCTCCGACTCATAGTAGACCCAGAGGCTTTGCGAGCGGAAGACCAGCAGAGTCAACACAAGAATGATGATGAAGAGAATCCAGGCCATGGCGGCGGCATAGCCCATGCGGAAGTTCTGAAACGCCATCTGGTACAGATAAAAGTAGTAAAAGAACGTTGCCTTGCGTGGGCCGCCGTTGGTCATGACATAGGCAGCGGTGAAGGTCTGGAACGAGCCGATGATGCCCATGATCAGGTTAAAAAAGATAGTGGGCGTCATCTGGGGCACGGTGATGTTCCAGAATTTGCGGATCGTGCCAGCGCCGTCAATCTCGGCCGCCTCATAGAGCGGGCGGGGGATGCCTTTGAGACCGGCAAGATAGATGATCATCCCGCCGCCGATACTCCAGAGGCTCATCAAGATCAGGGCCGGCAGCGCCCACTGCGGGTCGCCCAGCCAGTTGGGGCCTTCGATGCCGAACCAGTGCAGGATCATGTTGAGGATGCCGAACTGCGGGTTAAAGACCCAGATCCAGAGCACGGCCACCGCTACGCCGGGCAGAATGGCGGGCAGATAGTAGATGGTGCGGAAGTAGTTGATGCCGCCGACCGTCTGGTTCATCAGCAGGGCGACGGCAAACGCGCCCGCGAGATGGAGCGGCACGGAGACGACACTGTAAATGGTGGTGACTTTGAGCGACTGCCAGAAATCGGGGTCGGCCTGGAACATACGTTGGTAATTCTCCAGCCCCACCCACACCGGTGCGGTAAACAGGTCCCATCGGTTGAGGCTGAGCCAGGCAGAGTAGACCATCGGCCCTGCTGTCCAGAGAAAGAAGCCGATGAGCCAAGGCGAGATGCACAGATAGAAGACAAGCGTTTCGCGCCTGGCCCAACGCGTTCTGGAGGCGGCGCGACCGGGGCGCGTCTGGTTGGCAACCGCCATATGTGGGGTCTCCTTTTCCCTGAACTCCAATCCACGGCGCCTGGACAGGGCTGCGGGGAGCAGGCAGGGTCAGAGATTAGCCCTGCCTGCTTGCATTACAGCCGGTTATTCCTGCGCCATGAGCCGCTCTAACTCCGCTTGGGCCTTCTGGGCCGCATCATCGAGCGCGGTTTGTACGTCGGC
>QEUY01000434.1 GCA_003577365.1 Chloroflexota bacterium
AGCAGAGACTCCATATTTGTTAGAGTCGCAGGCCATCGTCGCGGGGCGCATTGGCTTTGTCTAGAGCTGCTCAGGGTGTCGTGCGGATGGAGCCGAACTGCTCCGTAGTGGAGACCAGCAAACCTATCATAGCATGCAAACTGTCTCAGCGCAACACTCCATTCGCGCCGCGCAAAATTGGGGTCTATCTCTGAGGTGACTGTCACCTCACAAGTCACCGAACGTACCCTCAACGTGAAATGCACCCTTCGCGCCGTCACTTGTGTCTCTGGTTCTAGAGATGGAGATTGGCTCTTGTGATGCCGAGCGCGTGACGCCGTTGAGAAGTGATGAATCTCCGAGGTCGAGCGCGGTAGGGTGCTCTCCGCTGGGTGGGACCCTGAAGGTTGACATTTAGAGGAGGGACTGCCTAAGCCTTAGTCGCAGTGAAAGGCAACAACGGGCATTGACGTCCCTACCTGCTCGACGTGCTCATCTGTAAGATCGGGGATATACCCCAACAGGAAGCGAGTTAAGAGGGGGAAGGCGATGGGGTGACGTTGGGCATAGGCGCGCAGTTCTTGTGCGCCCGCCGTGGGCGACAGCAGTTCGGCGTGTGCCGGCGTCACGCGCCGCCCGACGGCGATCACGACGTCGGGAGTCTGCCGGATATTGCGATACCAGTCGGAGTTGCGTCCAAAACCAGCGGCTACGAAATAGGTATCGGTCGCCTGGTCATGGCGCATCACTTCGACGACCGTCTGGTGTGGCTGCCCGCTCTTGCGCCCGACATGGGTGAGCAGCAGAAAGCGGCTGCCGAGCAGCCAGCCGAGATGCAGCCGGTAGAGCCAGATCGGCAGGCGAAAGATGCTGCGCCATATCCCCTGCGGCTTCCGCTGAACTGCGGCCATCAATCACCTCCCTCTTTTTCCAAGCAGCGATTTGCCACTCGATTGATAACCTTCGGGGCGTCGCGTCCCCTGAAAGACGCTGTGGTCATCCTGGGGCCAGGGAATTTGACAAAGCAGGCGGCGCTCCCGTACAATGCCCTGCACTAGGCACACGCAGTATGTCGGATCAAGGCGCATTCGTCTAGTGGCCTAGGATACTGCCCTCTCAAGGCAGAGACACGGGTTCGAATCCCGTATGCGCTACTGGGGCTTCCCACGAGATGCGGGAAGCCCCTCTTTATTTCTGCGCTGGAGTTCGCCGCCGGAGTTTGCTCATGTGGCAGCGCATCCTCGCCGGCTATGACGCCGCTTGTCCTTCCGGAGGAACTATCATGAAGCACCATCGCTGGACCCTCTTTGCGATTCTGCTCAGCGCCATGCTTTTTACCTCGGCCTGCGGCATTGCGAAGTCGCTGTTTGGCCTCAGCACCTCGTCGGGCACGGTCTCGGAGCTTTGGTCGGACGTGCCGCGCATGGACGGGTTGACCAAGGCTGACCTGCAGATGCCCGTGGCGGCGCGCATGGCGCTGCAAGCCATAACGCAGGATCGCTTTAACTTTATCTCGTTTACGACGCCCGCCACACCGGCTGCCGTGCAGGAATATTACACGCAGGATCGCATGGAGCAGGCCGGGTGGGATTCTGCCGACGCGCGCGGCTGTCTGGGCGACACGGGCGACGAGAGCGTGGGCGCGATGTGCATCTTTGGCAAAGAGAGCGGCAGCAAAAATGAACTGCTGGCCGTGGTGATCGCCAAGGACGACGCGTCGCCTCAAACGCAGGTCTTCTTTGCGCGCATCGTGATGGGCGAGGATCAACGCCAGTGACCGGATTGTTGTGGGTACAAAAACGGGCCGGAGACCGGATAACTCCGGCCCGTTTTTATTTTTATATTGGTAGGCGGAAGGGCCTACATTGAGACGCCGAGCAGCCCGCGCGTCACCTGGAAGTCGACATTGCCCAATGTGTAGAGCCGCGGGCTGTAGTCGCCTGCCGCCAGCGCGGCGATACACCGCAGGATGGCTTCGGGCCAGGCTGCCGGGTCACCCTGCACGACCAGGTCGAGGTCGGGTGCAAAGGCGGCGGCCACATCGGGGCGGTCGGTGAACTGGAGCAGTGGGATCATGGGATGCGTCTGGAGCGGATGCTCGCCCACATAGGCGATGATCACGTCGACGCCGGTTGCGCCCAAGCCGGTGAGCGTCTCGACCCAGTGCGCCGTGGGCGTCTCCATGATCTGCAGCCCGGCGGCGTCCGTAGCCGCGCCGTAGGCGAGGGTCGGCATAGCGGGCCGGTCGCCCAGGGTCGCCGCCAAGAAGGCGGGCGACGAGAGCAGCCCGGCGTTCTGGGGGATGACGGCGCTGCCGCCGGCGGCGGCTACGGCGCGCGCCAGCTCGGCTAGGGCGGAGGCCGCAGCGTCGCTCAACGGCCCGGCGTCGGCCAGACCGATGCGCAGGGCCTCCAAGCCCGCCTGGCCCGGCGTGGGCGGCGTGTCTTCGGCCAGGGCTTGGCTGAACCACGTTTCGATTTTGCCCATCACGCTGTCGATGCCGCCGTCCAGTTGCACGCTGGCCCAGCCGAGCCGGGCGAGGTCGATGCCTTGCTGCTGCAACTGGCCGCGCATATAGTCGTTGTGGGTCTTTTCGCAGCCATGTTCGAGCAGCAGACAGCGCGCGACCATCGGGTGGCGCAGATAGCCGAGCATGGTGCGGATGTACAACTCCTCGGACGACCCTGCCGAATTGCCACAGCCTTCGGTATGCACCAGCGTCACAAAGCGCGAGATGCCCCGGTCGCGGCCCAGCGCCTTGCGGTTGAGGCGCAGCGTCGCCAGCCGCGCCACCTGCCCGGCGCAGAGGCTGGTGGGCAGGATCAGCGCCACGCGATCCAAGGCATGGCTGCCGTTGGCCTGGACCGTATGAAACTCGACCTGCGGGGTGTGGGCGGGCGGGGCGAGCCTGAGGCTGTCGCCGTTGGGCAGCGGCTGGGCCTGCAACTCGGCCAGCCGGCTGGCGTCGGTCTGCCGCCAGTCGCGCCAGATCTGCACCTGGGCATGGCCTGCCTTTTCGCCCACAGTGCGCGTGCCGGACGCGGCGTCGACGGTCAGCTCCAGCATCTGGCGGCCCAATTCGTCCATGGGCGTGCCGTCCAGATAGGCCCCGGCGTTGACATCCATCTCGCGGCGCAGGAGGTTGTAGCGCCGCGTGGTGGTCACGATCTTGACCGTGGGAACAAAGGGGAAGTTGGTGATCGAGCCGTTGCCGGTGACAAAGAAGATCAGGTTGCAGCCCGATGCGACCTGCCCGGCGATGCTTTCGAGGTCGTTGCCAGGGCTGTCCATAAAGTAATAGCCGCCGGCGCTCATCGGTTCGGCGTAGTCGATCACGGCGTCGAGCCGCGTGGCCGGGTGCTTCTTCATGGCCGCGCCGATCGATTTGAGCACAATGTTGTACAGCCCGCGGTATTTGTTGCCGCCCGAAGGGTTGCCCTCGGCGCTGTGCCCATGCCAAGCGACGCGCTCCTTGAAACGCTCAATGGTTGCCAAGAATTTCTGGGCGGTGGCGAGGTCGGCCACGCGCTGCAAGATATAGGATTCCGCGCCGATCAGTTCGTCGGTTTCGGCCAGGTTGGCCGCGCCGCCATAGCGGATCACCTCCTGCGCCACCCAGGCGGCCAGCGGGTTACCGGAGATGCCGGAGAAGGCATCCGACCCGCCGCACTGCAGCGCGAGGCGCAGGTGAGCGAGCGATTCGGGCGTGCGCTGCGTCTGGTTGACCAGCGGCAGCCAGGCGCGCACCTGCGCTTCGCCTGCCTCCAGGGTGGTTTGGAAGGGGCCGGTCAGCGATAGGAAGCGGTGGGGCACGGCATCCAGGGCATAGCCATGCTCGTGCATATAGCGTTCGAGCAGCGCATTGGTCACCGGCTCAACGCCGTAATCGACCGCCAGCACCGCGCCCACGTTGGGGTTGAGCATGAAACCGGCGAGCGTGCGCAGCACCAGCTCCAGATTGTTGGGGTGGTCGCCGCCGCCCTCGGTGTGCGCCACGGCGACGATGCCGTCGACGTTGGGATAGTCTGCCGCCAGCGCCTTGACGCGTTCCTCCAGTTGTTTGACATAACTCCCTGTGCGCGAACTGGCGCCGAGCAGCACGATGTAGTTGCGCGTGCCCACCCCGCGCCTGCCGCCGCGCCGGTAGCCCAGGAAGGTGCGTTCTTGAGGATAACGGCTGGCTGGCTCGGCAGGGACAAAGGCGTGCTCATCTAGCGTGTAGGGTTCGATGTGGTCTTCGAAGTTAGGCGCAGCGGGCAGCGCGAAGTCGATGCTGCGCCCGGCCAGCGCCTCCAGCATTCCGGCGTTACAGACATATTCACCCGGGGCAATGGGCCGCGTGGCATAGCCGAAGGGCAGTTCCCAGGAGAGCAGGGCTTCGCCGGCGGCGATGGGGCGAACGGCGAAGCGGTGGCCTTCCAGC
>QEUY01000435.1 GCA_003577365.1 Chloroflexota bacterium
AGCTCCACTGGCGGTGATGCCACTCCGCCAGGATGGGGACGAGGTCCGGGTGATCGGCTAGGTAGTCCAGACGTAAGACAGGCATGTCAGTTCGCAAAGCTAGGTACACCCTGTTGGGAGGGTATGGGCAGCCGTCCGGCGGCGGCCAGGACGGTCAGCGCGTCGACGGTGACGAATTCGTTGCCTTGGGTCTTGCGCGTGCCACCCCAGCTCACCAGCGAGCGACCGGATACCCTCTGTGTAGTCACCCGGTAATAGCTTGCCTCTGCCGGGAAGCTGCCGTCCGCCAGGCGTTTGGATTCGAGCAGGTCGAGTGCGGCTTGGCAGCGCGGGTCGGCGATGGCGCCCGCCTCGGCCATGACCTTTAGCCCCGCCAGAATATCATAATGCCAGTAGCATGGGTAATGCAGCCGGGTGAAGTCGGGATTCATGACTGCGCCATCGCGCAGGCGGCGAAACAGTTGTCGCTTGAGAAAGATGCCGGCGGCGCGTTCGGCGGCCTGATGGGCGGCAGCCATGCCGGTCAGCCGGGCATAATAGACCAGGGCGCGCAGCGGGATCAGCGATTCCATAAACGAGGAATGGTGCGCGGCGGGGCGCTTGTCACAGTTCCAGCCGCCGTCCGGCCACTGCCATTTGAGCAGCCGGGCGACCAGTTCGTCGACGCGCGCGTCATAGAGGCCGAGCCGTATGGCGCTGAGTACGGCGTTGCCTTCTTGCGAGGCGCAGCGCCGCGCCCTGCCGTCGAGGATGCGTACCTTTTTGAGGTGGGCCGGACTGAGCAGCCAGCCCATTTCGTCGTCGAGCAGCGAGGCCAAGGCAGGGTCGCCAGGCGGATAGGCGAGTTCGGCCAGATCCGCCAGCACCCAATGCGCGCCGCTCCATTTTTGATAGGGGTGATGGGGGATGCGCCCGTCGGGTCCCCGTTCCGACAGCAGCGTCTGGACACGGGGCGAGGCGGCGATGGCCTGCTGCAGGGCGCGCAGTTCAGGCGCGGCGGGGTCTTCACCGCAGAGCGCAACACGGGTGCGATAGCGGATCGTGGGTTCGTCCGAAGCGAGCAAGCGGGTCAGAACACCGGTAGACATCACAGCCTCCTTTGACAATCGTCCAGGGCAAGCGTCCAGCCGGAGAGCGAAGCAGATGCACGGTGGCTGACTTCATCGTAGCAGCGTCGCCACGCTTGCACAAACGGGTACTGTCGCCAAGCGTCTTGGTTTCTTCGGCAATGGCCGCGGCATGGGGTAGACTGGGGAGGGTGTTCGAAGCGTATAGGCACTCTCCACACAGGCAGGGGCATCTATGCTGACCTATGACCATCAATCGTATATCTCGCCGCTGACGTGGCGCTATGGCAGCCAGGCCATGCGCACGCTGTGGAGCGAGACGGAAAAACGGCGGGCGGTGGGGCTGGTGACGCCCGAACAGGTGGCCGACCTCAAGGCGCATCAGGACGATGTGGACATTGCCCGCGCCGCCGAGATCGAGCGCGAAATTCAGCATGATCTGATGGCGGAGATCCGCACCTATGCCGAGCAGTGCCCGGTGGGCGGCGCCATCATCCACCTGGGCGCGACCTCGATGGACGCGCTCGACAACGTGGAGGCCATGCGGCTGCAGCGCAGCTTGGATCTGATCCTGGCGCGGCTGGTCAAGGTCTTGGGGGCCTTGGCCGAACGCATGGAGCAGGAGGCCGATACCCCCACCATGGCGTTTACGCATATCCAGCCCGCCGAGCCGACCACCATCGGCTACCGGCTGGCGCAGTATGCCCAAGACCTGTGGCTCGACTGGCGCGAGCTGCGCCAACTGCGTGCCTGCATCCGCGGCAAGGGGCTGAAGGGCGCGGTGGGAACCAGCGCCAGCTACAGCGCGCTGCTCGACGGCAGCGGCTGGAGCGCCCGCCAGTTGGAGGAGCAGGTGATGGCCAGCCTGGGGCTGGAAGCCTTTGACGTGGCGACCCAGACCTATCCGCGCAAACAGGATTTGCTGGTGGTGCAGGCCCTGGCTAACCTGGGCGCAAGCTTGCACAAGTTTGCGTTCGACCTGCGGCTGCTGCAAAGCCCGCCGATCGGTGAGTGGAGCGAACCCTTTGGCGAAAAGCAGGTCGGCTCCAGCGCCATGCCGTTTAAGCGCAACCCGATCGTGGCCGAAAACGTGGACAGCTTGACCCGTCTGGTGGCGGCGCTGCCGCGCGTGGCGTGGGACAACGCCGCGCTCAGCCTGTTGGAGCGCACGCTGGACGATTCGGCCAACCGCCGCCTGATGCTGCCGGAGGCATTTTTGCTGCTGGACGAAGCGTTGATCCGCAGCCAGCGGCTGATCGAAGGGCTGCGCATCTGGCCGGAGGCGGTGGCGCGCAACCTGCGTGACTATGGCATCTTTGCCGCCACCGAGCGGGTCTTGATGGCCGCGGTCAAGGCGGGCGGCGACCGCCAAGAACTGCATGAGGTGATCCGCGAGCACAGCATGGCGGCCTGGGCTGCGCTGCAGGCGGGCGAACCAAACCCGCTGGCGGCGCGGCTGGCGGGCGATGAGCGGCTGACGCGGTGGCTCCCGGCCGTGGCGCTGCCTGACCTGCTGGACGCGACCGGCCATGTGGGCGATGCGCCCGAACGCACGCGGCGCTTGGCGCAGATCATCCGCGGCGAGACCGCGCCATGAGCGACGCGTTTGAACCGCCGGGCGCGCCCGTCGCAGCCGAGGCCGGCACGCGCGAACTGATCTTGACGGCGGACCCGGACTTTCTCGCTTTTGCGCTGGACGAAGCGCGCGCCGCCGATCCGCAGGTCGAGTTCTTGCAGGAGCTTGCGCCGGGCGTGATGCTGGCCGCGGGCCGGCGCACCTTTGCCGACCTGGCCGCAGGCTGGCAAGAGCAGCCGCCGATCTTTGTGCGCCACATCTGCCCGGTGCAGGCGTCCGCCAGCCTCGACGGCAGCGAGGGCGATCTGGTGGTGCTGGGCCAGGTGGCAAGCGGCGAGTTGGCGCTGCTGTTGGCGGCGGACACGCCCTTTTCGGTGCAGACGCGCGTCTATGGCGATCTGCCGCACAAGCCGTTCGACATCAACCAAGCCGTGGCCCCGCTGCTGGCGGAGATCAGCGGTGCGCCGCTGGATGTGCGCCACCCGCAGCAGGTGGTATCGGTGGTCTGTGTGGGCCGGGCGCAGGGCGGCACGGCCTATCTGGGCGTCTCGGCCGCGGCGCATAACCTGTCGGACTGGGCGGGCGGGATGCGCCGCTTTGCGCGCGAGCCGGAGCAGGTCAGCCGCGCCGAGTTTAAGCTGCTGGAGGCGATCGAGGTCTTTGGGCTGGAACTGCCGCCGCGCGGGGTGGCGTTGGACCTGGGGGCCGCGCCGGGCGGCTGGACGCGCATCCTGCGCCGCCATGCCCAGTATGTGACCGCGGTGGACCCCGGCGACCTCGACCCGCGCGTCGCCAACGACCGCGGGGTGCGCCACAAGCGCATGACCGCCGAGGCCTATCTGGCCAATGAGCCTGACCGCTTTGACATCATCGTCGACGATATGCGTATGGATGCCCAGGCATCGGCGCGGCTGATGGTGGCCTACGCACCCCAACTCTATGCCCACGGCTGGGCGCTGATGACCGTGAAGCTGGCCGAGAAGCAGCGCCGCGCCACGCTCGACCAGGCCTTTGCGATCTTACAGCAGGCCTATACGATTGCGGGCGCGCGCCATCTGTTTCACAACCGCAGCGAGATCACCGTCTATCTGCGGCCCAAAGCGCGCGGCGGTTAGCGCGCACGTCTGGGCCATGGGGCGGGGCTGGGACGGTCATGCGGTGGCGTGGACGAGCAGCAGCGGGCAGGGCGTATCGTGCAGCACACGTTCGGCGACGCTGCCATGAAGCATACGCGCCATGCCGCTGCGCCCGTGGGTTGCCATGGCGATCAGCTCGACCGATTCGGATGCGGCATAGTCCAGGATGGTCTGTACCGGGTCGCCTGTGAGGACTGCCGATCGGGCGGCCACGCCGCGCGCCTGGAGGTCTGCGGCGATGCCCTCCTGTTCCACGGTGACCTGGGCGATACGCCGTTCGAGCATATTGCTGGTATAGGCGGCGACTTCGGGGGCCAGGCTTGGGGGCACATGGCGCAGCTTTTGTTCATAGCTGTCAGCGACCACGTGCAGCAGCACGATCTCGGCCTTGAAGAGGCGGGCGAGCCGTTCGGCTTCGGGCAGGGCGCGCGTCGAAAGCCCGCTCCCGTCCAGCGTGACCAGAATCTTGCGCGGCGCGGGCGTGGTTTGGCCGGCCACGGTGCGGATCAGCAGTACGGGGCAGGGTGCGGCCTGCACCACGCGCGCCGCCACGCTGCCATAGACCCAACGCGCCAGGCCGCTGCGCCCGTGCGTGCTCATGACGATCAGGTCCACCGCCTGCGTCTGCGCATAGTCAAGGATGCCATCCGGCGGGTGGGCGACGACGACGGCGGCCTGGGCCATCACCCCTTGGTCGGCGAGCGATTGGGCGGTTTGCTCCAGCGCGGCAAGCGCCTGTTCTTGCCATTGGCTCTGGAGCGTCTGCGTGTAGAGCGCGGCGGTCAGGCGGCCCGGCGGCAGCGCCGGCTCCTGCGCCAGCGCAGCCACATTGGGGATGACTTGCAGCAGCGTTATGCGCGCCCCGGCCCGTTGTGCGATCGCTTGGGCGTGGGGCAGTGCCTGTTCGGCCAGCTCGGAGCCGTCGAGCGGCGCCAGCAGATGGTGATAGCCCAGGGTCATGAACATGCCTCCCCTATCGAATAGGCTGGTGTCAAAGCGGAAAACGGGCTAAGTAGGCCACCTGCCAGTATAGCATGTTTTGCGGCGCTGTGGGCTGCGCGCCGCTGCACCGGGGGTATGCCATGCGTCTTGCGCTCCTTGCCGATATCCACGGCAATCTGCCGGCCTTGGAGGCTGTGCTGTGTGAATTGGAGCGGCTGCAGCCGGATCATGTGATCCTCGACGGGGATCTGATCAACGCCGTGCCGTTTAGCGTCGAAGTGATCGATCTGGTGCGCGCCCGCGATTGGGTGGTGGTGCGCGGCAACCATGAGTTCTATTATCTAGACTATGGGACGGCGCGCGCCCAGCCGGGCACAGAGGACCCGGTGCGCTGGGGCCAACTGCACTGGCTGGTGGAGCGGATTTCCCCCGACCAGGCGGCCTATCTGGGCATGCTGCCCGACGAGCGCACGCTCTTTCTGCCCGGCACACAACCTGTGCGCGTCTGTCATGGCGTGCCGGGGCGCAACCGTGTTGGCTTTTACATGGAGCAGCCGGCAGAGGCGATGGCGCGCGATCTGGCCGGCATCGGCGAGCAGACGGTCGTCTCGGCGCACACGCATGTGCAGGTAGACCGGCATATCCGCGTGCAGCCAGGCTGTGTGGCGGATCTCTACGCCGACCCCCACCGCGACACCCCGCCGCCCATGGACGGCGAGCAGCATTGGCATGTGGTCAACCCCGGCAGCGTCGGCCTGCCGCTCAACGGCGACCCCATGGCCCAGTTCGCCATCCTCGACAGCGTGCCGGAGACGGCGGAGCCGGGCGGTTGGCGCGCCACCCACTATCGCGTGGCCTATGACCGCCGTCCGGCGCTGGAGGCGTTCTTCACCACCGGCGTGTGGGTCCCCGGCGATGTGATCACCGA
>QEUY01000436.1 GCA_003577365.1 Chloroflexota bacterium
GAACAGGAGGCCCAGGAATATCTGGTCAATAAGCTGGCGCCGGGGCTGGCGAAGCTCGGCTTTCGAGTGACCGAAGTGCTCTATACCGTGTGGGGCGCGTCGCCGCAGATCACCAGCGGGGGCGAGATCGAAGACATCGACAAGGCGCGCACCATCTTCCTCTCGCCCGAATGGGAGAAGCTGGCGTCGGGTATGGACGAACTGACGGAGAATTTCAAGCTGCGCGTGGTCAAAGCGGCGCACAGCCAGGGAGACCACCTCGAATAGCGATGCCCGCCGCGCCTAGCACCACGACCACGCCGAGCGCCGAGCGCGGCGCTGTGCCACACCGCACGCCCGGCGCACCCGCGCCGCGCAAGCCGATCGCCCTGGTCGTCTTTCTGGAAAATGTCGGCCACATCCAGGGCGTGCCGCTGCCGCGCTGGGCCAACCGGGTCGTCGACTATGTGACCGAGGAATATGCCAAGCTGCTGCTGCGGCTCTACGGCGCGTACCGCCGTTATGACCGGGTCATCGTGCTCGAAGATGAGAAGGCGACCGGCCCCCAACTGGTCGCTGCCCTGCGCGACGCCAGCCGCACCCATCGGGTCGATGTGCTGCTGCTGGTCCACGGCCAGCCGCACGCCCTGGTCGGCTATCAGGGTAAGGTCTTGGTCGGGCCGGAGACCTTCGGGCCGCTGCTGGCCGCCCAGCGCGCCGACCCGACGCTGCTCGACCTGCGCATGGTCTACGGTGTCAACTGCTATGGGGCTGGCCTGGCCCCGACCTGGCTGGCGCTGGGGGCTAAGGTGACCAACGGCGCGTGCGGCGTCAACTGGCTGCCCGAACCCAGCCTCTCGATCTTTCTACGCAACTGGCTGGGCGGCAAGCCCTTTAGCCAGGCCGTGGCACGCAGCCAGCGCACGGCGCTGCGCTGGGGCGCAGCCATCTGGCGGCCCAGCCGCGACGGGCAGGATCACCCGTTCATCGCCGGCAGCCGCCAGGCCATCTTCGGCGTACACGACCTGACGATCCACTCCTGAGCGCGCCCGCGCCCTGTGTCTCTAGCGTTACAGTCTAGCGTTATAGCCCCCTGTGGCCCGCGGCCGCGACCACCACGGCGCGCACGCTGCCGTTCTCCTGTTAGATGCCCAGCACGCGCAGCGGCAGGTCTTCGGGCAGATCGCTGGGGCGCGGCTGGGGGCGACCCCGGCGCTGCCGTCGAGCCAGACCGTCGCCGCGTCGACCACCACGGTCAAGGGAAGCGCTGCATCCGGTTCATCCCAAGAGGTCGGCATGGGGTTGCTCCCGCTCGCGCTTGGGCGAATAGGGCAGGCCCTATTTGGTGGCCCGCTGATAGACCAGATAGAACGAGGTGTGAATGCCATACTTGGGCTGCTCGATGCTGCCCATGCCTGCGCCGACCAGTATCTCGCTGGGCAGCCCTTCGACCTTGACATTGTAGGCGTTGCCCGCGGCGTACATCATGTAGTTATAGCCGAAATCGGGCGCGGCCTTGTCCTCGATGCCACCGGTATAGCTGCCGTCGCCCCAAAAGACGGTCACCGGCTGGCCGACGATGCGGTTGCCATTCTCGTCCAAGACTTCGACATAGATGTGGTGCTTGCCGCCCGACTGCTGTTCGTCGGCCCAGCGCGCTTCGATCAGCCGCCAATACTGTTGGCCGGGCGCGACCTGCGCCTCCTCCACACGCACGCCCAGCTGATCTAGGCGCGGGTCCCAGGCGCGCGGGGCCACCGCAGCCACGGCGGCTACAGGTTCGGGCGTGGGCGGCGCTTGGGGCAGCAGCTCCTGCACAAAGGCGGGCGGCGGCTGGGTCGCGGTGGCGGTAGGCGCGGGCGTCGGCGTGTTGGTCGGCAGCGGTGTGCTAGTCGGGATCGCGGTCTGGGTGGGCAGGGGGGTGTGGGTGGGTGTAGGCGGGACAGCCTTATCGGCCATCGCCAGCGCCTCGGCCAGTTCCTTATCTTTGGAAGCCAGCTCGTAGCTGCCCACGGCGTAGACGGCGTTGATGGCGTTGAGCAGATTGTTGCGGCTGGTCAGTTCCGCGCCGCTGGCGACGCTGGTGCCGCGCAGCAGGCTCAGAAAGGCCGCGGGCGCGGCGATCGCCAGCAGCCAGATCAAGAGCAGCAGCAACACGGCCAGTTGAATTTTGCCGATGGGGCTGAGGTTGGCGAACCACTGGCCGAAGCCGCCGCGTGCGCGCGGCGCAGGCAGCGGGCTTTCGACCGCCGAAGGCCGCCGCCGGCGCGAGGGCACATTGGTCGCCACTTCGGGCCGCACCGGCACATAGCCGCCGGTGAGGGTCTCCTCTTCCTCAAAGCCGCCGGCGTTTAGCTCGGCCAGCCGCTGGCTCAGCACCCGGCTCAGGCTGATCGCCAGGCTGGGGTAGCGGTTCATCAACAGGTCGAAGTCGGCCTTGCTCAACGTCCAGACGTCGATATCGGTCTCAGCCAGTGCGCTGGCGTTGTGCGGCTGGTTGGTGAGCAGGGCGCGCTCGCCAAAAGCTTCGCCCGGCCCCAAGACCCAACTGCCCCCGCTCAACGGCTGGATACGCACATGGCCCTTTTCGAGCAGATAGAGCATATCCGCCGTGCTGCTGGCGCGATAGATCTGCTCCCCGGCCCGATAGCGGGTGGGGTGCAGATGGTCGGCCACCTGGCGCAGATCGTGCGGGCTGAGGTCGGACAAAAGATAGAAGCGGCGGAAGCGATCTTCGTCATAGCCGGCCTCGGGCGCGGCGATGCGCTCGGCCAACGCCTTGTTGAGCGCCTGGCCGATCTGCGGGTGCTGTGTCGCCAGTGTGTCGAGTTCCGCCTTGGGCAGGATCCAGAGGTTGGTGTTGCGGATGGCGGTGGCGTCTTCGCCGCGGATCTGCCCGGAGAGCAGCCCCATCTCGCCAAAAAAGCCGCCGCCGCCGATGCGCGCCAATTCCTCGACCACGCCGCCGGCGTTCTCGCTGGTCAGCTCCACCTCGCCGCTTTCGATCAGATAGAGCGCGTCGCCGGCTTCGCCCATCATATAGACGCGCTCGCCTGCGGGCACATGCTGGAGGACCATGCGCTGGGCAATCGCCTGCATGACCTGCGGCGGCACATCGGCAAAGAGCGGCATCTGCGCCAGGCGCAGCACAGCCTGCGATTGGTCGGCCTTGCTCAGGCGGGCGCGGGCATTGCGCGCCAGGGTGCGGCGCAGCCCGGGTTGGCGGCTGCTGAGGGCGGCAAACTCGTCGGCGCTCACCGCCCAAATGGTGCTGTCCTGGCTGGCGACGGCGCTCTGCGTCGACGGCTTGCCGGTGAGCAACGTCAGCGCGCCAAAGAGCGCGCCAGGGGCGAGCTTTTGGACGCGCTCACCGCCCGTCTCCACGTCGGCGCGCAGCTCCACCTCGCCCGCCTCGACCAAAAACAGCCCGGCAGGCGCATCGCCGGCGCGGAAGATCACCTCTTGGGCGTTGAGTTGGCGCGGTTTGAGATAGACGGCCAAGGCCTGCAGCGTGTGTGGCGGCAGCCCGGCCAGTTCGGGGACGCGGCCCAGCCGCTGCACCAGATAGTCTTCCATCTGGGCCAAGAGGCCGCCAAAGTTGCGGCTCAGCTTCAAGCCCAAGGCCGGGTGCTGCACGATCAGGTCGCGCAGCCCGCGGTCGGTGAGCTTCCAATACTGGAGGTCCGACAGCGCCGTGGCGGTGACATCTTGCGGCTGGCCGCGGAAGAGGCTGGCATCGCCGATCAGGCTGCCCGGCCCCAACGTGGCGAGCGGCGCGCCGCTCTGCGTGGAGAGGCCGACAAACCCTTGGCCGACCAGAAACATGGCGTCGCTGCGTTCGCCGGCCTTGAGCAGTACGGTCTGTGCGGCGCACTTGCCCTCGGCAAACCCAGCGGCCAGGAGTTCACGCTCGCCGTCGGTTAACCCGGCAAACAGCGGCGCAAACTTGATAAATTCGTGCTTCACGAATCCTCCTTGCCGTCCACGGTCGGAATGGGGGTCAGGATGGGGGCGAAGATGCGGGCGAGATGAGCCGGTCGCCACACGGCCAGTTCACTAGGCTTCACGTGGTCAGGGCGTTCCTGGTCAATATTTGCGTTTGAAAGTGACCGTCCAGCTATAGTGGCCCCAACAGCCGGGCAGGTCGACAAACGCCTTGCAGTCGGCCTCGTCGTCACAGTAGCGTGCGCCGATCAAGGTTTCGTAAGGGATATTGGCCGGCTCGGTCGACAGCCCGTCTACGGTCTCGCTGGTGACCTCGCGGCCGTCGGCGTCGCGGATCACTTTGACGCCCTGGCCGCGTCCCAAGACAAACTCGACTTGGCCGTCGCCTTTGCCCTGCGAGCCGGTCACATACACTTCCTGCGCGCCATAGATGGCCTGAACGGCGACCCCGTTGATGCGATTGC
>QEUY01000437.1 GCA_003577365.1 Chloroflexota bacterium
CGCTCGATCCCGGTGCAGTATGTGGCCTGGGCCTTTGGCGAAGATTGGCTACCCCACAACGAGACCTGGCGCAGCGGGCGCTGTCTGAGCGATGCCACCAACTGCGGGCATGGGATCGTGCGGCTGGACTTTGGCCGTTCGTTTTCCTTCAAAGGCCAGCGCGTGTTGGACCTGATCGTCGAGCGCATCCCTGCGACCTTTACGCTGGCCTTTGCCAGCCTGATCCTGAGTGTCGTCATTGGCTTCCCTTTGGGCATCATCGCCGCCTACACGCGCGGGCGCTGGCCCGACAACCTGATTCGCGTCAGCACCGTGCTGGTCAACACCGTGCCTGAATGGTGGATCGGGCTGCTGCTGTTGATCATCCTGGGCGGCTATCTCGGCTGGGTCCCGCTGGGGGGTATGTACACCATCGGCGACGGGTCGCTGCCCGACCGGCTGCGCCACCTGGCGCTGCCCGCGCTGGTCAGTTCGATCAGCGGCTGGATCGGCTTTTCGCGCATCCTGCGCTTTGAGATGCTGGAGGTGCTCAACCAGGATTATGTGCGTACGGCCAAGGCCAAGGGGCTGTCGGCCTTTGCTGTCGCCACGCGCCATGTGCTGCGCAACGCCATCATGCCCTTTGTCACGGGGCTAAGCGGCATCTTCCTGCTCATCCTGTCCGGCTCGGTGCTGTTTGAGATCGTCTTTTCCTGGCCCGGCATGGGGCGCTTGACGATCAACGCCATCAACGCCCGCGACTATCCCATGATGATGGCGCTCTTTGTGATCAGTTCCTTCCTGGGCATCCTCGGCACGCTGATGGTGGATATTCTGTACAGCGTAGTGGACCCGCGCGTGCGCTATGATAGGACGGTGAACTAGACCATGGCGCAAGGAACCCTGAGCCTGCCCCACGCCGAACTCGACACGGCGCGCGCGGTCAAGCAGCAAAGCTATTGGGGCGCGGTCTTTCACAAGATCTACCGCGACAAGATCACCCTCTTTGCGATCTTGCTCATGGCCTTCATGGTCACCACCGCGGCCGCGGCCCCCTGGATCGCCGATACCTTCTTGGGCTTTGACCCGACCGATACCAATCTGCGCATGCGCAACAAGCCGCCCACCTGGGCCGCGGAATCCTGGGCGATGTTTCAGGAGTTCTCGCGCACCTGCCAGGGCGATAACTGCGATTGGGGGATGTGGGGCGAGATCCTCAGCACATCGCTGGCGGGCATCCGCCAGTGTTTCCAGATGGGGCCGGGCGAATGTCACTGGATGGGGACCGACGACGCCGGGCGCGATGTGCTGACGCGCGGGGTCTATGGCGGGCGCATTTCGCTGCGCATCGGCATCTATGTGGCGACGGTCTCGGTGGGGCTGGGCGTGCTGATGGGGTTGATCAGCGGCTATTATGCCGCCACCTTTATCGACGACATCGTCAACGCCATCATCATGACCTTGGGCAGCATTCCGCTGCTCTTTCTGCTCATCATCCTGTCGCGCATCTTCCAGCCGGGGCCGGAGGGGCTGGCCTTTCTGATCGGCATTTTTGGCTGGATGGGGCTGTCGCGGCTGATCCGCGGGCAGATCTTCTCGGTGCGCGAGCGCGAATATATTGTCGCCAGCCGCGCCATCGGCAATTCGGCCTGGAGCATCATGTTCAGGCATGTGCTGCCCAATGTCTCGTCGATCATCATCGTCTCGGCGGTCTTCAACATCGCCGGCGCGATCATCGCCGAGGCCGGGTTGAGCTATCTGGGCGTGGGGATCGGGCCGCCGCTGCCCAGTTGGGGCAATATGATGCAGGGGTCGCTGGGCAATTTCACCAACGCGCCTTGGCTGGTGATCACCCCCGGCATCTTTATCTTCTTAACCACGCTCTCGATCTATCTGATCGGCGACGGGCTGCGCGACGCGCTCGACCCGTGGGTGAAGAGTTAGCTCGCCTCCAGTGTTTCGCCGGTAAAGCGCCAATGATAAGCCTGTATCGTCCTACAATCGTGTACGGACATGATATATCGCGTCCGTACGGGCCTATTCTCTACATGCCTCATACTCCATCCGCGAGCCTGGGGCGCTGACAATCTTGCTAAGAAACATCGTCTGTGACCCGTTCTGACCTGATGGTGACGGCGGCGCTGGCCGTCGTCGTGCTGCTCCTGGCCGCCTTCTATGGCTGGCGTTGGTGGAGCCAACCGCAGACCCCGGCGCTTGCCACCCCTGTGCCGGCGCCGGTGGCGGCATCGCCCCTGACCCTGGATGCGCCCCCCTCTGTCGACCCCGGTGCGGCCCTGCTGCTGACCCCGCCCCCCTCCGGCGGTGAGCTGCGCGAGGCCGTGGCCGCCGATGCGACTGGTTTTAACCCCCTTTTCGCCGGCGACCCCGCCGGCAGCCGTGTGGTCGATCTACTCTACCCCCGGCTGGTCGGCCAGGACCCCAGCGGCGGCTTTCCGGTTCCCACCGAACTGGCGCAGCGTTGGGAAGCCTCGCCCGATGGCCGGACCTACACCTTTACGCTGCGTGCCGGCGTGACCTGGAGCGACGGCACACCGGTCAGCGCGGCGGATGTCAAATTCACCTACGACGCCTTGGCGGACGCACGCACGCAAAGCCCCTTTCGCGACCGCGCCGCGGCCATCGCCGCCGTCGACGCGCCCGACGCCCACACGGCCGTCGTCACGCTGCGCAGCCCTTCGTGCAGCGCGCTGCTCAGCCTGCGCCAGCCGCTGCTGCCCAGCCATCGCTATGCGCCCGACTTCTCCGACCTTCACACCAACCCGCTCAACGGCGCGCCGGCGGTCAGCGCCGGGCCGTTTCGCTTTGCGGAGCACCGCCCCGGTGAGCGCATCGTCCTGGCGCGTGATGAAGGCTACTGGAAAGGCGCGCCGCGGCTGGATCGCTGGGTGCTGCAGGTGATCCCCGACGCCGCCGCGCGCCGCCAGGCGGTGGAGAGCGGCGCGGTGGACCTGGTTGCGCTCGACGGCCAGGTGATCGTGCAGGGCGGTTTGCCCGCCGGCCCTCAGATCACGGCCTACGACTACCCCGCCGACGGCTATACTGTGCTGGCGCTCAACCTGGCCGACCCCGCCAACCCACAGCCGGGCCGCGCTGCCGCGGGGGCAGCCGTCGACCAGCCGCCCCATCCGGTTCTGGGCGACGGCGCGGTGCGCCAGGCCATCGCCGAGGCGCTGGATACGCGCCGCCTGCTCGACGAGGTTTGGCAGGGGCAGGGCTACCCGCTGAACAGCTATGTGCTGCCCACGGTGGGCTGGGCCGCAGCCGACCTGCCCACCGTGCTCTATGACCCCGGCCGCGCTGCCCAACGGCTGGCGGAGGCGGGCTGGACCGACCCTGATGGCGATGGGCTGCGCGCCGCTGGCGACAGGCCGCTGCGCCTCACGCTGCAGACCAACGAGGATAACCCGCTGCGCGTGCAACTGGCCGGACGCATCGCCGCCCAGTTACGCAGCGTGGGGTTTCAGATCGACCTGGCCGTGGGGCCGTTTGAGGAGGTCAGCGCCGCGCTGCTCGACCAGCGTTTTGACCTGGCGGTGATCGGCTGGGAGAACGTGGGCGCGGACCCGGCGCTCAGCCCCTTCTGGCACAGCCGCGAGGATCGCCCCGGCGTGGGCTTTAACGTCACCAGCTTTCACGATGCCGAGGTGGACGGCTGGCTCGACGCCGCCGATCAGATGCCCGGCTGTGGGCTGGACGGGCGCGGCGCGGTCTACCGCCAGGTGCAGGAGCGGCTCGCCCAGAGCCACCCCTACATCTTCCTAGCGGGTCACAAGGCCGCCTGGGTCTACGCCAACCGCTGGCAGGGCCTCGCGCCCGGCCCGTGGGGCCTGACCTACAACGTCGAAGCCTGGGCGCTGCGGTGAAGGCGAGGGAGTGGGGAGCAGAGGCAGAGGATCTCACCGCAAAGTCGCAGAGCACGCAAAGGGCAGGGAAAGAAAAAGAAAGCCGTGCCCACGAACCTCTCTTTGTCTTTCTTCTCGCTTCTTTGCGTCCTTAGCGTACTTTGCGGTGGGGTTCTCTGCTTCTGTACCCTACTGCCTACCTGCCTACTCCCCACTCCCTCTCTTCTGGCCTTGGCGTACTTTGCGGTGAATCATCTCTGCTCAGTCGAAGAAGTGCTTGTCTCCCTCCGGCAGATATTTGCGCGCCTCCGGCACGTGGAAGGTCAGCCCCAGCCCAGGCCGGTCCCACACGTCAATATAGCTGTCCTTGACGATGGGGTCGGGCAGCCCGTCCAGGATGTCGTGCCACCAGGCGGGATGGCCGACCGGGTATTCGAAGGCGATGTAGTTTTGCGGCAGCGTGGCGCAGACCTGCACCAGCGCGGCCAGCCCGATCAGCCCGTCGCCGGTGCCGTGCGGGGCCATCAGGATGCCGTGCAG
>QEUY01000438.1 GCA_003577365.1 Chloroflexota bacterium
GAACGGCTGTAGCGTGCCAGTCGCTCCACCTCCTCACGGTAGCGGTCGCGCGTGCGATAGGTCATAGCGGTATAGACCTGGGCCGGGTCTTCGGCCAGTATCTGATGCACCAGGCTGACCGCCTCAAAGAGGAGATGCCAGTCGGCGTCGTGGATGGCGCGCAGCCCGATAATGGCATCGGCGACGGTCGAATCGTCGTTGGCGGACGGCGCGCTGTCCACGCCCACAGGCAAGCCGCCCGCCTCCGCAGGCAGACCGGTGATCTTCAGCAGCACGTCTAGTTCATGCGTCAGGCGCGCTGCGGCCAGCGCCAGACGCTCGATCAGCGCATAGCGCAGCAGCGCGGGGAGCGCCCACAACTCGCCGATGGTCAACGGCGTCTCGGTCTGATAGGCGCGCAAAAACTCGATCTCGGTCTCCAGGGCCGGGTGAAGCGTCCCCTGCTGGACGAGGGCCTTGGCGATGGCATAGACGCGCGGCACGCGCGCGCCGGTGCTCGGCTTTGTCTCGTTCGGGGCCGGTTCACTTGGGGCCGGTTCACTTGGGGGGACCTCGTCGACCAGCGGAAGCTCGGCGTAATAGGACGGCGGCAGGTCTTCTTCGATCTGGTGGAGGGCTTGCCGGACGAGATAGTAGTTGTCGAGCAGCCACTCGGCGGCAAAGGGCAGCAGTTCGTCTTGCGCGCTGGTCTTTACCCAGGCTCGATAGGCGCTGTCCAAGATAACGCCGTAGCGGGCCAGCCGCTCCAATAAAAGAGGCTGCCCGGCCTCCGCCTTTGCCGACTGATGCCGGCGGGCCAAATGGCGTGCAACCTCGTCTAGGTGCATCGGTTGGGTGATTTGAGCAACTTCAGTCATGGATCGTCAAACATACTCTCCTGCACTGTAGGGATTCCCTACGCGACTAGGCGGCCAAGGGGGGCAGGCTGTCCAGCTCTCCGTGCCGGCCACGGGCCGCCGGGGCAACCTTCCGTTCAATGGTGCGCTGCACCGGCTGGTCTTGGTAGATCAGAACCGGCTGGGGGCAATAGGTCAAGATGCCGTTGACAGTGTCGCCAAAGGTGCGGACGGGGTTGGCGGCCGCGCCGTGGGCGCAGAGCAAGAGCAGGTCCACCTGATGATGGCGGGCGACCTCGCTTAGCTCGGTGGCGACGTTGTCCGCCAGCGACAAGACCACGCTGGCGCGCTCGCCCTGCCGCGCCTGCAGGTCGTTCAGATAGTTCTGCGCCACCGACTGTGTGCGTTCGACCAACTGCTCGGCCAGCCGGCGCTCCTCCTCGGGCAGCATGGCCCATCCCAACAGGCTTGGGCGCTGCACAATATGGACGAGCACCAGATTGGCGTGCTGGTCTTCCATCAGCCGTTCGGCGATGGGCAAGACACATTCGGCGCGACGCGACCCGTCGAGCGAGACCATGAGCGTGCGATAGCGCGCTGGCGCCAGCGCCACACTCTCTGCCGGCTCCCCATGGCCGCGCACCAACATCATGGACACCCCCACGCCTTCCAGCAGTTTGCGCGCCACAGCGCCCATGGCCCAATCGGTGCGCCCGCTTTGGCCGTGGCTGCTGATCAGCAGCAGGTCTGCGCCCAGCACGTCCACTTGTTCGACGATCCGCTCCGCCGCCGAACCGGCCAGCAGCCGGCAGTCGGTCGAGACCCCCAACGCCTGCACCTTGGCGCAGAGGGTATCCAGGTAGGTCTGGGCTGCGGCCTTGCGCAGATGCCATTCATAGGGGTCTACCCCCGTTTCAGCGCCGCTCTCTTCGACGACATGCAGCAAAATGATCTCGGCGTCTGCCAGCTTGGCCAGCGCCAGCGCATGGGGGATCGTACACTCGGCCAAGGCCGAGCCGTCGAGGGGAAGAAGAATTCGATTAAACATGGAAGAGCCTCTACCTTTCCGACACACAACATAACCCGCGCCCCGCCCTTCTGGGCGCGGTCTGCCGAGCCGGGGTCACACATGTGCATATATGTGACTGTAGGCGGCTGCGGTCGTCGTGTCAGTAATCTGTCTCCCACCCCTCGTTATGTCAAGTAATACCGCTCAGGCAAGCCCGATCAGGCGGATCAGCCGGCCCCTTCGTCTGCCAGCCGGTGGGCGTCGATATAGTCCCAGTTGATCTGATAGCCCATCCCCGGCGTCTGCGGCAGATGGACAAAGCCCGCCTCGTCCATCGGGTCGCCCAACGCCAGCAGGTAAGGCGGGGGCGTCTCATAGTCGATGCCGGGGGCCAGGAGGCCGCGCTCGTAATATTCACAGACATCTTCGCTGGTCGAGCCGAGGATCTGTAGGTTGGCAAAGCCGCTCATATGCACCTCGCACTTGACGCCAAACGCTTCGGCCACGGCAGCCATCTTCTTGAGGCCGGTGACGCCGCCGCGCAGCACATCCATGCGCGTCATATCCGACGCGCCGCGGCGGATCCAGTCGGCGCGCGTGTAGACGCTCCCCGCCGCGATCTCCGGCGAGAGGATAGGGATCGTCAGTTCTTGGCAGAGCTTTTCATAGGGCGCCACGCGGTATTCGGGCATGGGATGCTCATACCAGTAGAAATTGAGCTTCTCCAGCTCGCGCCCCACGCGATAGGCCTCCTCATAGGTGCGATAGGTCCCCCAAGGGTCAAAGCTCAACACCATATCATCGCCCACCGCCTCGCGCACGGCGTGGCAGACCTCAATATCCTGGACGATATGCGACGGGCGGCCCGGGTCGGGCTGTCTGGTGATGGGGTCCCAGAAATAGTAGGGGTGAATCTTGTAGTGCGTATAGCCCTGGGCCTTGCAGTCCAGCGCATGTTGGGCATACTCCGCCGGCGTGCCCATATTGGGGTAGGTGCTGGCATAGGCTTTGACCTTGTCACGGCAGCCGCCCAGCAGTTTATAGAGCGGCACGCCGAAATGGCGCGCCTGCAGATCCCAAAGCGCCATATCGATCACGCTGATCAGGTTCTCCGGCAGATTGGCGACCCACAGCCAATGCCAGAACTTCTCCCGGTCAAAGGGATCATGCCCCAGGAGCAGGTTCTTGAGCCGGCCGCGCAGCGCAGCGCGCTCGTCAAAGGTCAGCCCGTCGGCGTCGCCGTGGCCGTGGCCACCCAAATAATAGCCTTCTGCGCCCTCGTCGGTGATGATCTTGGTGAGCGTTTGAACCGCTTCGACCTCCGACAAGACCCCGCCGGCGCGAAACCCCTGCCGTTTGACGCGGAAGGGGATGACCTGAAGATCGACAATCTGCATAGCACACTCCTTGTGTGGGATATCGGGTTGTATAGGGTATAGGGTGTGGGATCTATGTCCCTGGCAGGATAGATCCTGGGCGGGCCGTGATGAATGAGGGGAGATGGCTTCGACTATGCGGCGCTCATGTCGCGGACGGGTACAGCTCAGAGATCAGTTGATCTAGTTCGCGCTGGGTCTGACCATCAACCGGCGGCGCGGGGCTGCGCACCTGGGCGGTAGCCAGCACCCCACGGCGGCGCAACAGTTCCTTATGCACCGCATAGAAGATGCCCGCGCCTTGGCTGGCGATATGGTTGATGGGTGCGATCACGCGGTCGAAGACGGCGCGCGCCGCGGCCTCGTCGCCCGCCTGCATCAAATCCCAGACCTGAACAAAGGCCTCCGGCTGGCTGCAAAAGGGCATCGTGCCCAGCGCGCCGCGGCGCAGCTCCTCGATAAAATAGCCGCCGCCTGCGCCGCCAAAGATCGTCAGCCGATCCCCGGCCTGCGCCACAGTCTCGGCGACCTTGACGACAACCGGCGGCGTCTCGACCTTGATATAGCGCACCTGGGCACAGCGTTCGGCGATCTGGCGCGCCAAGCCTGCACTAATGGGCGCGCTGGGCACATCCTGCAGAAAGATCGGGATCGAGACCGCATCTGAGATAGCCTGATAATAGTCCAAGATTTCGGCAGGCCCGGCGGGCATAAACGACGGCGGGATCACCATGACGGCATCCGCGCCCAGTTCCTCGGCGCGGCGGCTGTAGAAGACGGCCAGGTCAGTGCCGGGCGCGCCCGTGTTGATCACGACCGGCACGCGCCCCCGCACCTGGTCCACCACGGTGCGGATGACGAGGTCGCGCTCGGCCTCGCTCAGCTTGAAGATCTCGCTGCCCAGGGCAACGCCCAGCCCATGGACGCCGGCTGCAATATCAAAGTCGATCAGGCGGCGCAGGCTGTCTTCGTCGATCCGGCTCTGCGCGTCGAACGGGGTGACGAGGATGGGAAATACGCCTTGCATAGCTTCTGGGGGCACGGTCATCACTCCACGGGTGAAGGGTGTTTGGGACGACGATATTGAGACGGAAGAGGGTACTGCCTATGATACGCGATGCGCGTGAGCCTGCCAAACGCCGGTGGGCCGCTGAGAACCCTATGACTAGGCCAAAGGGTAAATCGGCTGGTGGTCTGACAGCTACAATGAGCGCATGGCGTCGCCTACGCCACTGAGGTTGTCCAGCCGCATCTCCGAGTACTTGCGCGAGATGACCACGCCATCCGCCCCTGCGGCAAAGGCGGCCAGCGTGGCATCGCGCACGCCGGCGCGCGTGCACTTGGTGTGCTCGGCATCGGTCGGAATATCGACGTCAATCCCGGGATAGACCTTGACACCTTCTCCCACACCGGCGATGGTGCGCCGCGTCTCGCGTGCCACATAATCCGCCGAGAAGCCGCGGGTGGGCAGTTCCTCTAGAGGGGCTTCGTCATATTGGAGGATCTGCTGCATAACGGCGTAGGTCTGCTCGGGGTCGGCGTCGGCAAAGATCGTTTTGTGGAAGTTGTGGTGAAAGCGGTGAAAGCGCGGCCCAGCGCAGTTGCGTTCCAGTTGGCCAGCGCCAGATAGCCGCGGCGCGCCCGCTCTACACCAAACCAGGCTAAGGCGAGATACAGGCGCTGTGCCGAAAGCCAGGCAGCAAATGTCACCAGGCCGGCAATGAGAATGGGCAGTACCAGCGATCTGCTCAACAGGCCATCTACGCCAATCTCGAATCCAACAAATACAATACAGCCCAGCACAACGAACGCCGAGGCCAGG
>QEUY01000439.1 GCA_003577365.1 Chloroflexota bacterium
CCAAGTTGGCGTGGGCGGTGCGACCCCCAGCCCGATAAAGCTCAGGTTGGCTTCGATGCGGATCGCCGAAGCCGTCCACAGGCTGCCCATCACCAGCAGCTCGCCCAAGATATTGGGCAAAATATGCAGCCGCAGCATACGCAGGTCGCTCACGCCGATGCAGCGCGCGGCGCTGACAAAGTCCTTCTCGCGCAGCGCCAACGTCGGCGCGTGCGCCAGCCGCGCAAAGCTCGGCGAGATCACCAGCCCAATTGCAATGATCATCTTGTCCAGCCCCGCGCCCAAGACCGCCAGCACCAGCAGCCCGGTGATCAGGTCGGGGAAGGCCAGCATCGTGTCCACCACGCGCATGATCACGTTTTCCACCAGGCCGCCGCGATAGGCCGCCACCAACCCCATCAGCGTGCCGAGCGTGCCGCCCAACAGCACCGAAAGCACGCCCACCAGCAGCGAGACGCGCGCCGCGTAGATCAGCCGCGACAAAATATCGCGGCCGTAGTCGTCCTGCCCCAGGGGATGCAGGTCACTGGGCGGGGAGAGCCGCTCGCGCGCCTCCTGCTTGATCGGGTCATGCGGCGAGAGCAGCGGCGCGGCCAGCGCCGCCGCCGCCACGATCAGCACCATGATCAAACCGAGCACAGCGGCGCGGTTGCGCGTAAAGGTGCGCCACATGCGCTGGCGTGGGCTTACGCTGCGCGCCTGCGGTTGGGCGAGGTCCAAGGTTTGTGCACTCTGCATACAGTCTTCCTAACCAACCCGCCTTAGCTCAGCCGCACGCGCGGGTCGACCCAGCCATAGATCAGGTCGACCACTAGATTGATCACGACGATCATCAGCGCATAGACCACCATGATCGACTGGAGCATGGTGTAATCGCGCTGTTTCATCGCGCCTACCATCAGCTTGCCCAACCCTGGCCGCGAAAAGACGATCTCGGTCATCACCGAGCTGCCGATCAGGCTCACGGCGAAGATGCCCACGATCGAGACGATCGGGATCAGCGCCGAGCGCAGCGCATGGCGCGCCAGCACCACCCGTTCATCCAGCCCCTTGGCGCGCGCCGTGCGCACATAGTCCTCGCTCAAGATGTTGAGCATGGCCGAACGCGTCATGCGCGTCACATAGGCGGTCATGATCAACCCCAACGAAAAGGCGGGCAGCACCAAATGATAGAGCAGGCTCCCTGGCCGGCTGGGGTCGCCCGCGCCCACCACCGGGAACCAGTCCAACTCCACAGCAAAGGCGAGCATAAGCAGGATGCCGAGATAGAAGGCAGGCACCGACAGCCCGGCCAGCGAAAAGACGCGCCCCAGATAGTCTACCCATCCGTTGCGCCGCAACGCCGTCACAATCCCCAGCGGCACGCCCAAGACAATGCCCAACAGGATCGAGGCCAGCGTCAACTGCAGCGTATAGGGCAACACAAAGGCGATCTGTTCGGCTACCGGCTTGCCCGTGATCAACGAGCGGCCTAGGTCACCGCGCGCCAGATCGCCCAAGAAACGGCCATATTGCACGACCAGCGGCGCATCCAGCCCCATGCGCGCGCGCAGCGCCTCCACCGCCTCCTGCGAAGCATAATCGCCCAGCGCAGCTTGGGCCGGGTCGCCGGGCAGCACGCGCACGATCACAAAGACCAGCGTCAACACCGCCAGCAGCGTCGGCGCCGAGAGGAGTAGCCGGCGCACGATATAGACCAGCAAAACGACCTCCTCAATCAGTGAGCAGTGCCGCCGCTGGCGGCTGTGCCAAAAGGCAGTGGGGAGTAAGGTTCAGAAACAAAGTCAGAGCGGCGCGATCTGCTCTCTGCCCCTACTCCCCTCTTCTTTGCATCCTTTGCGACTTTGCGGGAAAGCCTCTGCTCTGCCCTACTGCCTACTGCGCGATGTCGGTCAATTCGGTGATCTGCGGGTTCAGATTCAACACCGCCACCAGCGGATGCCCATAGTCCACCGCCTCACGGCGCGCATAGACCTGGTTCTGATACATCAACGTGTGCGATACCATATCTTCCAGAATCTTGATCTGCGCCTGCTTCCACAGATCTTCCTGCGCCGCCGGGTCGGTCTCGGCCCGCGCCTGCTCGATCAGGTCGTCGATCTGGTCGTAGTGCGAGAAGTTGGTATCCGGCTTGGCCCCGGTCACGACGATCGAATCCGAATGATAGAAGCGGGTCAGATAGGCGTCGGCGTTAGGCCGGTAGGCGGCATAGACCACAATGGGGTTCACATCCTCACGGATCTGAGCATGCATGGTGGCGTGATCCACAATGTTGACGGTGAGGTTGATCCCCACTTCGGCCAACTGCGCCTGCATGCTCTCATAGGGTTTGCGATACTGCCCCGACTCTGAGCTGACTACCGTCAGGTCAAAGCCGCCGGCCAGCCCCGCGCCGGCCAACAGTTGCTTGGCCTGCTCCGGGTCATAGCTATAGTCCAGCCCCAGTTCCTCGACCTCGGCCTGGGTCAGCCCGCCGGCCATAAACATCTCCGGCACAGGCGAATAGACATTGGCGGCCACACCCGGCCCATAGAGCGCTAGGAACTCGTCGCGGTCCAGCGCATAGGCGATGGCCTTGCGCACGTCGGGGTTGTCCAGCGGCGGCACGGTCATGTTGAAATGGATCGTCACCACCTCGCCCACGCCAAACACGTCGACCAGCAGCCCATCTTGGCCGTTGGTAGCCTCGATCCACTGCGCCTCGTCCAGCCCGGAGATCACGTCCAGTTCTCCGGCGCGCAGCCCCAGCTCGCGGCTGCTGATGTCGGGCATATAGCGCACCTCGACCGCATCGAGCTTGGGCCGGCCCCGGAAATAATCCTCGTTGGCGACCAGCCGCACGCGGTCTTGTGGGGTGTAGCTCTCAAACACAAACGGCCCTGTGCCCACGGGGTGAGTCTTGATCGCCTCGTCGCCCATCGCCTCCGCCGCTTTGCTACAGACGATAAAGCCGCCTGCATAGTCGGCGAACTTGGGCAGGAAGAGATTGGGCGACAGCGGCGTATCCACCGTCACCTTGACGGTCAGGTCGTCTATCTTCTCAAAGGCCATCCCCGAATATTCACCCGCAAAGGCCGAGCGGTCGGGGTCAGCCGCCTTGGTGAGCGAATAGACCACATCGTCGGCGGTCAGCGGATAGGCTTCACTCTGCGGCCCGGCCTGGCACATGGCGTCGTCGCGCAGCGTAAAAGTCCAGACCTGTTTGCCGTCTACGATCTCCGGCTCAGGGATGGCGGTCGCTAGATCCGGCTCCAGTTGGGGCGCTTCGCCGGGCCTGTAGCGGATCAGCCCGTTGAAGACCATGCTGACCACCGTGCGGTCATTGGTGGATGAGGCGTAGTGGGGGTCCAACGACCCCAGATCCGCTGCGTTGATGCCAAAGCGCAGCACCTTCTCGCCTGCGGGCGCGGCCGCCTCGCCACCGCCTTCTGCCGCCGGTGCGGCGGGCGCGGTCGCAGGGGCGCACGCGGCCAATACCCAAAGAACAGAGGCCACAGCCATCAACAGCCATCTGCGCATCGCGTAACTCCTTCCTGTGAACGGTTCCGGTGGGTGTAGACTGTACGCCGCGGACAAGCCGCAGCTTCAAGCGTTGGTTCAAAATCACAGCCAGAGAGGGGCACGCCCAATGAGCCGCGCAGACCCCGCCCTAAAGCCGGGATCGCACCTTACATAAGACTCCGCATATTCCTGAGGAGCCTAACCATACCCTAGCACGCAGTGGATGTCAAACCCGCCGGCGAGGCGCAATTAGAACAGCAATGCCATCTACATCATACAAGTAAAATGGCAATCACTCATCCCCTTGGATCAAACGCGCCAGCGCGCCCACCAGAACCCGATGCTCAGTCTGGTGCATACGGTTGGTCAGGCTTTCCAGCGTATCTGTGGCGTAGATCGGCACCTCTTCACTGGCGATCACCGGGCCGCGGTCTACCTGCTCGTCGGGCACCAGATGCACCATCACCCCGGTCTTTTTGATCTGGCCCGACTGGAAGGCCGCCAGCGCGTCGGCGATTGCCGTCGCGCCGGGGAACTGGCCGGGCAGCGCCGGGTGCAGGTTCACCACGCGATAGGGGAAGTGACGCAAAAAGGCCTGGCTGAGGATGTGCATCCACCCGGCCAGCACCACCCAATCGGGCGAGGCTTCGCGCACCAGCGCCGCCAGGTCGGCGTCATACTCCTCGCGGCTGCGCCCGGCGTCGCGATAGGGTTTGAGCGGATGGTAGCGCGTGGGGATACCGGCTTTCTCGGCGCGCTGCAAGCCAAATGCCTCGCGGCGGTTGGAGACCACCAGCACCACCTGCGCGTCCAGATAGCGCGCCTGGATCGCATCGAGGATGGCCTGAAGGTTGCTGCCGCTGCCGGAGATCAACAC
>QEUY01000440.1 GCA_003577365.1 Chloroflexota bacterium
CGCGGCGTGTGCGACCAAAAGGACCCGCCTTTTTTGGAACTGGAGCCTGGACGCAAGGTGCGATGTGTTCTCTATGAATGACACGCTAGAAATCCCAACTGCTCATCTCGAAGGACGGCTGGACAACGGCTTTGTGGAGAGCTGGCTGGTGGCAGGGCCGCTGGCGACGCCGATCCACGATTTGGCGCGCTTCGGCGGCGGCGATTTCAAGATGCAGATCGCGCGCGCCATGTATCGCGAGGAACATGGCGTGACGCAGCCCCCATCCGAGCGGGCGACGCTGCGCTTGGGCGCGGGCGAGGAAGACGGCCCGCACCTGACCTGGCAGGTCGTGGAGTGCGCCGAGGATCATTTTGTCGACCTGACCGGCTTCTACCACACCTGCCATTATCTGTGCGGCTGGGCCTATGCTCAGGTGATCTCGCCGCGCACCGCCGAGCATGAATTTGTGCTGACCACCAACGGCCCGGCGGATGTCTGGCTCAACGGCGCGCATGTCCACCGCAGCGCGCATTTTCACCACCAGATCCCGCACAGTGTGCGCTTCATAGCCAAACTGAGCGAAGGGTCCAACGAGGTGTTGGTGCGCTTTGAGGAGGTGGCGGTGCGGGAGTGTCCCTATGTCATGGCGCTGCAGATCGTGGGTGCGGGCGGGGACGGCTATCGGGTGACGCTGCCGACGACGTTGGAGCCGGTGGAGCGGCGGCAAAAGCTGGCCGCGATCATGGCGCAGGCCTATCTGACGCGCGATGTCTACCACCGCGAGGATAAGCTGGAGGTGCGCTGGCCGGAGACGATGCAGCTCAAGGACGCGCTGACGGCGCGGCTGCAGACGCCGGCAGGGCGCATCTATGCCGAGGGACAGCCGTCGGTGCAGGGCGGGACGGTGGTCAACCTGGGCGCGGTCTATCAGTTCCCGGAAGGCGTCTATGAGATCCTGCTGATGCCCAGGCCGGAAGAGTACTATGTGCAAGATATGCGCGTGCAGCGCCGGCTGCCGCTGCGCATCGCCAATGGTCGCTATTCACAGCAGGCGTATGGCACGCCAGCGCAGCGGCGCAAAGAGGCGCTGGAGGACGCGGCGCGGCGCTCGACCAATGTCTTTTCCGAGATCGCCAAGATGGCGCTGGGCAGATGGGCGCAGGTGCGCCAGGAGGTGATCGAAGAGACGATTGAGAGCATCAACCGCCGGGCAGATTGCAGCGACTTCTATCTGGTGGGGCTGTTGGGCATGCTGCTGCGCTACGGCGACGACCCAGCCTTTCCCAAGGAGTTGGAGTTCGCGCTGGCCGACTGCGTGATGAACTTCAAGTATTGGATGGACGAGCCGGGCGAAGACGCCATGTGCTTTTGGAGCGAAAATCACCAGATTCTGTTCCACACCTGCGAAGTGCTGGCAGGGCAGCTTTACCCGGACCGCTTTTTCGCCAACGCCAACCAGCCGGGCAGTTGGCATCGCGCCAAGGGTGAACGGCTGGCGCTGGCCTGGCTGCGCAAGCGCGCCGCCGGCGGCTTCCGTGAGTGGGATTCGAACACCTACTTTGAAGAGGATGTGCTGGCGCTGTCGCACCTGGCGGACTTGGCCGAGTCGGTCGAGGTGGCAGAGATGGCCGCCGTGGTGCTGGACAAACTGCTCTTTCTGCTGGCCGTAAACTCGTATCGGGGCGTCTTTGGCTCGACCCATGGCCGCACCTATACGCCCTATATCCGCGGCGGGCGGTTTGAGCCGACCGCGGGCATCAGCCGCATTGCCTGGGGCATGGGCGTCTTTAACGACCGTATCTTGGGCAGTGTCAGCCTGGCCTGCGCGGCTAACTATGAACTGCCGGAGGTGATCGCGGCGGTTGCGCTCGACCAGCCCGCCGAGATGTGGAATCGTGAGCGGCATGCCGGTGTCATGGAGGAGGAGATCGACTGCGCCACGGGGGCCTGGGAGGTCAACAAGGTGACCTATAAGACGCCCGACTATATGCTGGCCTCGGCGCAGTCTTATCAACCGGGCGAGCCGGGCTATCAGCAGCATATCTGGCAGGCTACGCTGGGGCCAGACGCGGTGGTCTTTGTGACCCATCCCGCCTGTTCGAGTGACGACAATTCGCACCGGCCCAACTTCTGGCATGGCAATGCCATTCTGCCGCGCGTGGCGCAGTGGAAGGATGTGCTGTTGGCGGTGCATCGGCTGCCGGAGGACGACTGGATGGGCTTTACCCATGCCTATTTCCCGATGGCCGCGTTTGACGAGGCCGTGGTGGAAGACGGCTGGGCCTTGGCGCGCCAAGGCAACGGCTATGTGGCGCTGACCGCAGCCGGGGGGCTGGAGCTGATCACGCAGGGGCGCACGGCCTATCGCGAAGTGCGCTCGCCGGGGCGAGAGAATGTGTGGGTCTGCCAGATGGGCCGGGCCGAAGTGGACGGCAGCTTTGCCGACTTCAAGCTCAAGGTCAAGGCGATGGGCCGGCTGTTTGAGGGGAGCCGTGTGCAGGTGTTGACGCTGCGCAGCGAGATCCTGGCTTTTGGCTGGGAGCAGCCGCTGACCGTCAACGGCCATGAGCAGCCTATCGCCGATTTCAAGCATATCGAGAACCCCTACTGCGCGGCGGACCTAAATGCCGATGCGATGGAGATCGGCTATGGCGATACGCTCATGCGGCTGGTCTTTTAGCCCGCAGAGGGCCGGGGCACAATTGAACGGTGAGGAGGACGGGTGGATCTTGCCACTATTGACCGGCTGTTGACGACCACGCGCTCGGTGCGCAAGCGGCTGGATCTGGCGCGCCCGGTCGAGGCCGAAATCATCGACCGCTGTATTGAGATTGCCATCCAAGCGCCGACCGCGTCCAACGCGCAGCACTGGCGCTTTCTGGTGGTGACCGACCCGGAGAAACGCCAGGCGATTGCGGCCTATTACCGCCGGGCGTTTCAGGACTATATCCGCAGCCGGACGCCGGCGGGCGAGCGTTTTGCCGCCGATGACCCGCGCGTGACGCGGGCGCGCAAGGTGTCGGAATCGAGCATCTATCTATCGCGCCACCTGCATGAAGTGCCGGTGCATATCATCCCCTGTGTCGAGGGCCGCGTGGAGACGGCTTCGGTCGCGTCGCAGGCTGCGCTCTATGGGTCGATCCTGCCGGCGGCGTGGTCGCTGATGCTGGCGCTGCGGGCGCGGGGCGTGGGCGCGGCGTGGACGACGCTGCATCTGGTGTATGAGCGGGATGTGGCCGAGGTGCTGGGCATCCCGGAGACGGTTACGCAGGCGGCGCTGCTGCCGGTGGCCTACTACACCGGGGATGACTTCCGCCCGGCGGCGCGGGTCCCCGCCCGAGAGGTCACTTACTGGAATCGCTGGGGCGAGACGGCCTGAGCCGTCTATACCCTGGTTTATTCGCTGTCACCCATAGAAGGGATTGAGCATGTCTACTCCGATCAAGATTGCCGTGGTGGGCGCGGGCAGCGCCACATTTTCGCTGGGGCTGGTCAAGGATCTGTCGCTGACGCCGAGCCTGGCGGGGAGCAAGGTCCATTTTATGGACATCGACGAGGAGCGGCTGGCGATGATCCACAAGCTGGCGCAGCGCTACTGCGATGAACTGGGCCAGGACTTGCAGATCGAGAGCACAGCGGATCTGGACACCGCGCTGCAAGATGCGGACTTTGTGATCAACACGGCGTCGGCCAGCAGCCATCACCATCAGCGGGCGGTGCGCGATCTGACCGAGAAGTACGGCTATTATTACGGCGGCGTGCCGCTGGGCAATTACGCCAACCTGGATCTGATGATGAACGTGGCGCGCGCCATGGAGCGCATCTGCCCCAACGCCTGGCTGATCCAGTCGGGCAACCCGGTCTTTGAGGGCTGCACGCTGATGACGCGCGAGACGAGCATCAAGGTCTGTGGGCTGTGTCACGGCCACTATGGGGTCTATGAGATCGCACGCGTGCTGGGGCTGGATATCCAGGATTACAGCGACCTGACCTGGCAGGCGCCGGGGCTGAACCATAACATCTGGCTCACCCACTTTTACTATCAGGCCGAGGATATGTATCCTCGGCTGGACGCGTGGATTCGGGAGAAGGGCGAGGAGTATTGGCGCACGCATGTCGCCAGCCGCACGCATGATATCCAGATGTCGCGCGGGACAATCCATCAATATCAGATGTTTGGGCTGATGCCGATTGGCGATTCGCCGCGGCGCGGCGGCTGGTGGTATCACACCGACATCGCCGCCAAGAAGTTCTGGTTTGGCGAGCCGTGGGGTGGGCCGGATACAGAGTTGGCACGGCCCTATTTTGTGGAGAATCTGGAAAAGCGCATCGCGCAGATGATCCGCATTGCCAACGACCCCAAGGCCAGCGTGATCGAGGCCTTTGGCG
>QEUY01000441.1 GCA_003577365.1 Chloroflexota bacterium
AGGACTTGGTACTGGCCGTCTTTGTTGCGGGCAGCGATGTCAAGCGCATCGTCGCCGTTGAGGTCTCCGATTTCCAGGTTAGCCCAATTTGAGAGCAACTGGATAGTTTCGCCTTCTGAGAAGTTGCCACGGCCATCGTTATAGTAGATCAGGTTTTCATCGGCTACTTGGGCAACGATGTCGAGGGAGCCGTCGCCGTTCATGTCGCCAACCGCCACCTCCCTCATCCAATCGGGGCCGGGGCTGAAGGGGCTGCTGGTGGGAAAATTGCCGGTACCATCGTTGAAGTAAATCGTGCTTAAGATATAGGAGTCGAATGCCATTCTGGCGACCACGATGTCTAAAGCGCCATCGCCGTTCATGTCACCGACCGCGATATCATCAACGTTGGAAGGGTCTTTTACAAACGCGACCGAGGAAGAGAAAGCACCCTGCCCATTGTTGAAGTGGATCTCTGTATCGGTAACGATATCGAGATTCCCATCGCCATTCATATCGCCAAGGGCACGAGTACTATCCTGGAATGCGATCGATGTAGGAAAGTCTCCTCTACCGTTGTTGATATAGACCTTGGCCTGGTCATTGTAGCTACTTGAAACGACAAAATCGAGCGCTCCATCGCCGTTCAGATCTCCGACGGCCGCGATAGAGGCAGGGTCTCTGTGAGGTTCAAAGAAGGGAATAGGTGTGAAGTTGCCGAAGTTGTCACTGAAATATATGTAGTGCTGGTGACTATCAGGGTAACTAGTACCAGTCTCGGCGATAATATCGAGTGTTCCGTTGCCGTCCATATCGCCGACAGCCAGGCTCTGAATGCTCGCCGCTAGACTGTTGAAATCGGTCACAACAACGAAGTGGTTGTAGCTGTCATTGAAGTAGACAAAATCCTGGGTTGTGTTGCCGGTGACAATATCCAGGGCACCGTCGCCGTTCAAGTCGCCGATGGCTGCCGCATGAATATACTCATAGGTCGTGAAGAAGACTGAGAAGGAGAAGTTGCCGGCGCCATCGTTGAAGTTGACCAGCGTCTCGTCGTCGCCACCCCCGGCGACGATATCGAGATACCCGTCGTCGTTGAGGTCCGCTACTGCTACGGCATCAACATAGCCAGGGCGGAAGGTGGTAGTGGTGGGGAAGTTGCCCGCGCCATCATTAAAGAAGACTTTCCCTTGTTGTCCGTCAACTTCTCCCGTAACGATATCAAGGGTGCCATCAGCGTTCATGTCGCCCAGGACTATTGAGCTTCTCCAGTCAGGGTCGTCAAAGGTGATAGCAGTTAAACGAGCTGCGCCATCGTTTAGATAGACACTCCCTCCGGCAACGATGTCGAGCACACCATCGCCATTCAGGTCACCAAGCGCCAGTTCATAGATTGTGTCATTGCTGAAAGAAGTAGCAGTGGAAAGGCCACCGTTGCCGTTATTGAGATAGATGGTCCCCTCCCCGACGACATCCAATGTCCCGTCGCCGTTCAGGTCGCCAACTGCTACAGCCCAATCAGGAGCAGTGCCAAAGAATACCGGCGATGCAAAGCTGCCTGTACCGCTGTTGAAATAGATGGCGTCTTGGCCATCACCAACGGCGGCAATATCCAACGCTCCGTCGCCATTGAGGTCGCCGACTGCTAAGTCAGAAATTGAGGCGTTACTAAAGGTTTTGGCATCGGCAAAACCACCTCGCCCATCGTTGAAGTAGACCTTACTTGGCTCACCATAGTTACCGGCTACAATATCGAGGTCGCCATCTCCGTCCATGTCGCCCAGTGCAACTGAGGTCGTCGAATCGCTACCAGAGCCAAAGAACACTCTGCGGCCAAAGGTCGGGTTGGCGGCGTGGGCGGGGTGGGGCCAGAAGACTATCACGATGAGGATGGCGAGCAGCAGCGCAGCCAGGGCTTGGACGGCCACGGCCATCGAGCGCGGCGCACAACAGACAGACGGGCGGGGAGCGGGGGAATGCGGCATCGGGGTCTTCTCCTGGAATGATCAGAGCTTCTATGCGAACACGTTACCTTGGGTTGGTGGGCGCGGGCCGCCCCCTGGGATCATTCACACTATCATGAACGGACCATCTGTCACCCTGAGCCGTCTGCGGCGAAGGGTCTCTCTGGGCATACACGCACCGGAGCAGAGAGATGCTTCGCTAACGCTCAGCATGACATCTGTCCCCCTGAGCCGTCTGCGCGGCGCGGCCTTGTCCTGAGGGGCCGCGGCCCCAAGGGTAAACGCGCAGCGGAACCGGCGCAGGGTCTCCCTGGAATGCACGCCGCGGCAGGGAGATGCTCCGCGCCGCAAGCAGCGCCAGGCTCAGCATGACAGCCGAGCACTCGCTAGATCGAATATGGCGCACTGTCATTCCGAGACTCCTGTCGAGGAATCTCTCCCCTCCGGCTCAGTATGACCGCGCCCGTCCTCTGCCCAATCAGCCGCATAGTCACGCCAAGTCGGGTTCTGCGCCTCGATCAACGCCAGCTTCTTGGCCCGCCGCCACCCCTTGATCTCCTTCTCGCGCGCGAGCGCGACGCGCACATCGTTTGTCCTCTCATAGTAGACCAACTGCGTGATGCGGTACTTGCCGGTGAAATCCGACCCCAGCCCGCTGCGATGCTCGTGGACGCGCCGCACCAGGTCGTTGGTCACCCCGGTGTACAGGACGTGAGAGGGGTTGGTCATGGTGTAAACGTAATATTCGCGCATTAGGGCAGAGAGATGCCTCCTCACAGACTGGCTAGAATGACAATGGCTGTCATGCTGTCACGCGGGGGTGCGAAGCACCAGGGCCTGCCCTGAGCGGAGCGAAGGGTCTCTCTGGCGGGCGCGGCAGAGGCAGAGAGATGCTTCGCTAACGCTCAGCATGACAAACGTACAGTATGACAAACGCTCAGCATGACAAACGTGCAGCAGGACAAGCGCCCCAGGCTGGGATGTATGTCATTTAATCTGCACGGCCCCTGGGCGTACTCAGGATAGAAAGCCAACTCGTTCCGCCTCGATCCAGCCAAGGAGCCGACCATGTTTGCCAACAACAGCTTTGAAAAACGCGTCAAGGAGCTTGCCAACCGCAGCGGTCTCAAGCTCGCCGAAGTCAGCGCGTCACGCGCCAAACTGCTCTTTACGATCGGCGGCCACACGCAGCCGCTCTGGATCCTGCCCTATGGTACGGTCTGGGAGTTCTCCTGCCCCAGCATTGTGGCGGTGGAGAACACCGCCGAACTGCCGCAGCCGCTGCTGGTCAGCGTGCTCCAGATCAACGCCACCAACAAGCGCGGTTTCTGGTGTCTGGAGAAGCTCGGCGGCAAAGAAGTGCTCGAATATATGCACAACGTGCCCGAAAGCCTGCTCACCCCCGACGAGTTCGAGCGCATCTGCCGCAGCACCGTCAGCGAAGTCGAAGCCTTTGAGCAGGCCTGTCTCAGCCTGGTGCGGCAGTTGGCCTGACCCCGCAGCGCATCTCACCCATGGTAGGGACAGGTCCCCGTGCCTGTCTGTCTGCATGGCAATGCGTATGCATGACACACGGGCTGCCACGGGGGGCGGCATGGCCCACGGGCCGCCACGGGGGGCGGCCCCTACGACAATACGCATCCGGTGGCGCATCGGTCGGGACAGGCCCCTGTGCCTGTCCGTGCGCGTGGCAGACGGGTGGCCCCGACGGGCGCGATCAAGCAAGATGAACCTTAGTGCTACGCACCACTGCGTGAACGGAATGACGACGCCGCCCCTCCCCTACTCAGGCAGATGCACCACCAGCCGCATCTCGGCCAGCGCGTGCCGCGCCAGCCCCACAAAGCGCACCTTGCCCAGGCTGTCGGTGAGCGCCTGCTGCACCGTCGCCCCATGCAGCAGCGTGACCGTGACGCCGCCGTAGTCGCCAAACCGGTCGTAGAGCGTCAGCGCCGCCTCCAGGTCGCACAACGGGTCATCGCCCCCACCCTCGCCGCCGGCGTGTGGCGTCACGGTCACATGCAGCTCAAAGTTGGCCCCTTCGGGCGTCACGGCCAGCCCCGCGCCGGCTGCGCCCGCGTCTGCGCCGGCGCTCATCAACCCCGCCCAGGCCGGCGCGGGCTGCGCCGGAGGGCCAAGCGTGCCGGTCAGACGGTCCAGCAGATCGCCCAAAAACAGCTCCACCTGCCGCCAGGCCGCGCTGCTGCGGTCGACCCAGCCCTGGCCGGCGTCGAACCGTACCGGCCGCCAGCCGGGCCGCGGCGCAGGCTGGGCGGGCGCGAGTTCGGCCAGGATGCGGTCCATCACAGCGGCGACGGCGGCGCGGCGGCCCACCTGCTGCAAGGTCGCCAGCGGCAGCGCCAGCCCTTGGCGGCGGAACTCGCGGTCATAGAGCGCCTCACACGCGGCGCA
>QEUY01000442.1 GCA_003577365.1 Chloroflexota bacterium
CGCCATGCTCAACAGCACAATCAACAGCACCCAACCGGCTCTCCTTCTGATACCCTTTCCAAAACGCATCATCATACCTAATAGGCTCCACTAGGTTATGCATCGGGAAAAGTAAGAGATGGCTGCGCGCAGCCATCTCTTACGCAACTGCTATTCGCTAACGCCAGTTGAGTTAATCGACATTCGCGCCTTCAGATACCATCAGCCGGTCCATCGTGGGATTGGTCTGGCTAAGCTGGTTGACCACGCCGACGATCGACATTGGCGGGTTGGTCGTGCAGGTGCCGGAACCGGCGTAGCCGTTGGCAATGTTGTCCTTCTGCAGCGCGTTCATCACGCCGCCAGGAGCCAGCGTAGCCTGCTGCGTGAAATTCGACCCGGTGTAGCTGCAGGTCACGGTGGTATTGCCGTTGCCCACGTTCATGATGTTAAAGCCAGTCCAGAATTGGAAATCGGCGCCTCTGCGATCCTGAATCAAGGGCAGCACAACCTTGGACGTCACGGAGCCAGGGTCGAAGCCACCATAGGCTCCAGCGACAATACCCGTGGTCTGGTTGACGATCACAGTCAATGGCTGGTTGGCACTGTTGCCGGTAACTTCCGCCGCACCCACGAAACGCACGCCATCGGCACAGGTGGAGTTCTCGCCAGGGCTTTCACCCGGTGCAAAGGCGCGCAGGGCAAAGGTCTCGGACTTGCCATTCTGGATCGTCAGTGTTTCCGTGCAGGTGGTGCCGATAGGATTGCCTGAGACCGGGTCCTTGGCCGGCGTATAGGTGACCGTCACGTTCGTCGCCACGTTGCCGATATTCTGGATCTGGACGCCGGTCTGATAGCCGATTGCCGGCTGATAGTTGATCAAGGGCATGACCGGGTTGGTCGAGCCGCCGGTGAAACCTGTGTAGGCAAGCATCAGGCTGCTGGTCTCTTCGAGCACCGCAGCCACAATTGGTTGGTCGCTGGTGATGATCGCCGAGAAGACCGCCCGGCCCTGCGCGTCGCCGGGATGATTCTCCTGGCTCTGATAGAAGGTCTTGGACGCACCTGGCTTGATCACAACACCGTTGATCGTAAGCCCATCGCTATAGGTAATATCGACCGTGGCATCCGTGCTTGCCGTGTTCTGTACAGCAAACCAGGTGTTATAGCCGGAGTTGTTCTTCATCAACAGCGGCAGTTGCACCGAGGTTGCCCCTTCGCTGGCTGCCAGATACGCAGCCGCGGCGGTGAAACCAGGGGTAATGATGTTGGCGATGGCCGCTACCTGCACATCGGCGCTCACCACCATCGACCCCTTGAAGCCTTCGCCCAAGGGCAGCGTCGCCGCAAAATAGGTGTTCGAGCCGTTGGCCGCAATCGGGTCAGCCGCGACCACGATCTTCTCAGTCCCGTCTTCTGTATAGGACTTGAGCGTGACACTGCCCGGTGTATTCTGCAGGTTCTGCACCTGGACACCGGAATCGTAGGACGGAAACGCCTGGGCATAGACCGGCCCTAGGCTGGACGCCAGCAGCGCCAGCGCCAGCGTCGAAGCAACTGCAATGCGAGTTGCCAATGACTTCATGTGACTTCTCCCTCTCTAAATGGACGTTGATGCGCCGCGCGTCTCCTTGTGGCGCGCTGTGCACATGTCGATACGCTGCCACTATAGGCTATCTTAGACGCCCGCACAATACCCCAAGTTTGGTAAATTTGGCCCGATTTCCGACAATCACGTCTACCCCTTTTGGGGTATTCCAGGGAGAAAGCCGGGATCCGCAGCCTGCCACATACGATCTATGTGGCGCGCTTACTGCGGGCGTGAGACGGGCGCCGCGGTCTCTTTGGCCGCGCGCCCGCGGCTCCAGTCGATCAACAGCACTATGCCGACGCCCACGATCTCAAAGACCAACAGCAGCAGCCGCAAAAAGACCGCAATAAAAACTGCAAACGACGAGGGCAGGATGCGCGCCAACAGCAGGCTCAGCCCCACTTCGGTAAACCCCATATTGCTGGGCAGAAAAAAGACCGTCACCGACAGCACGCCGACCAAGCTCCACACGCCCAGGATATAGCCCAGGTGTCCCGTCTGGGTGGACAGCAGCGCCTGGATCGCCAAAAAGACAATGACCCCGCCCACCACCCAGATCAACGCATAGGCCGCCACCCAGCGCAGCAGCCGCCACGCCGGCAGGTCGACCGGCAGTTCGGCTTTGACGCGCGCCATCACCCAGCGCAGCACGCGCGGCTGCACCAGCGCCAGCCCGCCGCCCAGCAGCACGATCAGCACGGCCCACTGGCCGCGACCGATGGCGTCCAGCGCCGAGCCTGCCAAAAAGCCCACGCTCACCAGCGCGCCCGCCACCACCGACACCGCCAGCTCGACGCCGCTCGCCACCGTCACCAGCCCCAGCGAATCGCCCTGCCGCCCATAGAGATAGCCGCGCCCCGCCACATACCAGACCGTACCCGGTAGCCGTTTGGTCAAGGTGGTCAGGCAATAGTAGCGGATGTGCGTGCGCGCCCCCAAGCGGCTGCCCAGAGCTGCCATGATGTCGGCCCAGACCGCCGCGGCCAGCAGCAGCCCCACGCCATAGACCCCCAGCGCCGCGGCCAATGGCCCCCAGCGCACCCGCCAATCATAGGCCAGCAGCACTTCGCGGTCGCGCCAGAGCAGCGCGCCCAGCACGGCCAGGGTCAACGCCGCCATGAGCGCCGTCGCCCCCAGCGTCACCGCCCGCTTGGGGCGACGGATGCGGTTCATTGGCCCGCCAGCGTGGGGATATGGCGTGGCGCCACCGGGCCGCGCGCCGGACGGCAGAGAAAGACCAGATGATTTGCCAGGTTGACCGGCGTCAGCGCGGCCAACACCCCGCGCACAATCTTCTGCGGGCGGCACACCATGCGCAGCAGGTCGCGCCGTGTGCGCGGCCGCTCCACCTCGCCCCAGGGGACCACCCGCTCGATCTCCAGCCCGCCTTGCTCCAACAGCGCCGCCCAAGTTTGACGTGTTGCATAGCGCTGCAGCGGCTGCCCATCGTCGAAGATCTCGCCGTGCCGCCGCACATAGCGGATATTGCCCAGCAGCCCAAAGGCGTTGGGCAGCAGGATGCAGGCGCGGCCCGCCGGTTTGAGGATGCGCCCGATCTCTCGCGCGCCCAGCGCCATATGCTCGTAGTGTTCCAGGCTGCCGATGTGCGTCACATAGTCGACCGTGCGGTCGGCGATGGGAAGCTGCTCGCCGTCGCCTGCCACCCAGGCCGCGGCGGGCGCGGCTGCCTGCGCCTTGAGTAGCCCGCGATAGGAGAAGTCGACACCCACGGCGCGCAGCCCGCGTACGGTCGCCAGTTCCACCAGTTTGCCCTGCCCGCAGGAAATATCAACAAGTAGGCCGTCCGGCGATGGATGGAGCAGTTCGACGAGCCACAGGTAGAACGAATCGCGCAGCAGCATGTCGCGCTCTTGAAAATAGCGGTCATAGGCATCCTGCGTCGTCCCAGGTTCCAACACCGCGCGATGGCGAATCTCTAGCATGGCGTTACTTGGTCACTCTCTTGACAGGTTTTTTCGAGGCTGTGGTCACCAGCACCGGCCCGCGCAAAATCCGGCTGGGCCAGAAAAAGATCGGCGCGCTCAGCAGCCGCATCACGGGGTGGTGCAGCAGACGCAGAAGGCGGCGCTTCGCCGTCTCTCCTACGCGCGCCGCGTTCATCCAATAGTGGATGCTCAAGACCAGAACCAAATAGCCCGCAATGGCGCTGCTTTCGTCGACGACGTTGAATCCGGCGCGCTGCAGCATTTGGGCCAGTGTCTGCGGCGTAAAGACATACAGATGGCGCGGCGCATCCAGACCCGCCCAGTAACGCCCAAACCATTGGGCATCCCAACTGGCTAAGTTCGGCACGCGGATCACCAAGAGGCCATCATCTTTGAGGATGCGATGGATCTCGCGCAGCGTCGCGGTCGGGTCATGCAGGTGCTCCAGCACATCCCACAGCGTCACTACGTCAAACGATTGGTCAGGGTAGGACGCCTCCTCCAGGGTGCCCGCAAAGACGTCAAGGGCGCGCTCGCGGCGTGCGATCTCGGCTACCTCTGGGGTGAGTTCCACGCCGTGCAACTCCCACGTCCCCTGGCGGCGCATCCCGTCCAAAAAGACGCCGGTGGCGCATCCCACATCCAGCAGCGCTCCTGCCTGCTTGTGGCGCGTGACAAAGCGTCCGCGCTTGCGCATTCCATAGTCGTAGGCCCACTGAAGCAGTCGTCCAGGCTGCCGCCCCTTCCCTGTTTGATAGAGTGGATATTCGGGTGGATAGTGCTCGCTCATTTCGGCCAGGGTGGGGCGAGGATTTTGATAAACCAGGCTACACTGCACTAGGGTTGCCTCTACAGCAAAGCGTTGCAGATAATAATCTGCCAGCGTGTAGCGGTAGGACGCGCTTGGGCTGCCACACAGATTACAGGTTGTTGTTTCCATAGCTGAACATTCATTAGCGTTTCATCTGCATCAGCGGCAGATTTTCGGCATGCAATTATACCAATCGGGTTCTCATTTTGATAATCTGATCTCTTTATGAATGCCGTGCCCCAACTGGTGTTTGTCTGCGGCCGCGAGCCGGACTATGTACGCAACGCCATGATCGCGCGCACGCTGGCGCAACACTATCCGACCGACCTGATCGTCGACAGCCGCCGCGGGTCGCTCAGCCTGCGGCTGGCACGCCTGGCCCCGCGGCTGCTGCGCCGTCTGCGCCGCGCCCACGACCTGATCGTCGTGGGCTTTTACGGCCATCCGCTGGTGCTGCTGGCACGGCGCTTCAGCCGCGCGCCAATCCTCTTCGACCCCTTTGTCTCCACCTATGACACCCTGGCCGGCGACCGCGGGCGGGTCGCCGAAGGGTCGCTGGCGGCGCGTGC